>JASLEF010000213.1 GCA_030151245.1 Ignatzschineria sp.
AATATTTAGATATTGGTACCACTTTTATTCAAATAATGTGGTGGAGCCTTGCCCCTTACGCAATATTTCTGGTGCACCATTGCTCAAATCTATCACTGTCGTTGGCTCCATGCTACAAGCACCGCCATCTATAATAGCGTCAACGTGATTCCCGATCACGTCTTCGATTATGGAGGCATCATTGAGCTCATATGCTTCATAACCAGGTACTTTTAACGTTGTTGAGAGGATCGGAGCCCCGAGCTCTGCTAAAACAGCTTGGATTATAGCATGGTTTGGAACACGAAGTCCTACAGTATTTCTCTTCGGCATTAAAAGTTTTTTGGGAACTTCCCGAGTCCCTTTTAAAATCAGAGTATAAGCTCCTGGTAAAATCGCTTTTAATAAACGATACTGAGGATTATCGACCAACGCATAGTGGGATAGCTCAGATAAATCTTGGCAAATTAAAGAAAAATAATGACTTTTAACACTCTCTTGGCGAATCTTTAAAATACGATCCATACCTTTTTGATTTCCAAGCATACAACCGATGGCATAACTGGAATCAGTGGGATAAACAACGATACCCTCATTACGAAAAACTGCCACAACTTGCTCAATCAATCGCGCTTGTGGGCTATCAGGATGAATATGTAATAACATAGATGCCTCCCTTCTGTGATTCTACAGATAGAACTTATAGTAATAATTGCTGGTAATAAATATCGTCTTTTTTAACATTCATCTTTTATAAAAATGACAATACTGTTAATTGTAACACTCCCCTTCATTCTTAAAACGATAATCCTCGTAATCCCTATATGATTTGTGCTTCCCTGTGCTAAACATCACACCCAATATATTCTTGATAATGAAGTTGAAACCACAACATTGCGATAATTGTAAAACCATTATCAAGTATCCCTTGTGACAACATCTCGAATCCTTCCTCACGACTCACAACGAAGGCTTCAATATCTTCAGACTCTTCCTCAAGCCCATAAAATCCTCCTGCAGTTGTTAAATCACAAATCCCTAAATAGAGATGCATTTTTCCAGGACTTCCTCCCGTAGAGGGATAATACTCATAAATAGGAATCAGTTTTTTAATCTCTACACCTGCTTCCTCTTTCGCTTCCGCTGTAATAATAGCTTCTGGTGTTTCATTTCGATCAATCGTTCCGGCAACGATCTCAATTGTCCAAGGAGACTTACGTTCCTCCCTCTCAATTAAGGGCACTCGTAATTGTCGAATGAAAAGTAATTCATCTCTTTGAGGATCATAAAGCAAGATACTTACTGTATCGCACTTTACAATCACCTCTCGACGAACATTTTCAAAACGACGACCATCAAAGCAATCATGATCCACAATCAGCTCATCGATCTTAAAAAAACCACTAAAAATACGCTTTCTATTTTTAATACTAATATTATTAATATCAAACTCTTTAAATTTATTTAAATCCATAAATACTCTTACTCACAAATGAAGGGTTAGGATGGATAATGTTAAATAAAAAAAAGCCATTCCGAAGAATGGCTCTCTTTATAAAATTCGAAAAATTAGCTACCCCAATTTCTAACAGTACCACTGTCAATATGCACAAAGGCTGAGCGACTATAATAACCCACTCCACCCGCTTTAAGGGATAGTGCAGAATTACGGAGGTTACGAGTAGAAACACCAGGCATACGAATATCAATCGCTTTAGCTTTAGTATGAAAGCTACTTTTTGCAACACCGCGCATTGTGTTACGCAACATCTCATTAGTCTTATTTGAGCGATAACCACTTAAACCATGAACAGGCTTTGAATAACCTAACTGGAGAGTAATTGCATAGAGTTGGTCTAATACGTGCGGGTCATAGAGTTTTGCCGTCTTAGTTCTTCTATCGCGAAGTGCCCATGAAATCTCATCTAAAGATTCTCGAATATATCCTTCACCAGGGACCCAGTATACGGTACGAGTTGTCTCTCCTAATGCTGGTGTATAGATCACCAATTCACGCTCATTAGATAAAGCTTGTTTTGCCAATGCAGGGTTTAAACCGAAGATACCAAATGCTGCAGATCCCGCCAATACTCCAGATGCAACTTTTAAAAGATTTCGTCTATTATCGCAAACAATCTCATTATGTTGCTGAATATATGATTCTCGATCTGTAATAATTAATTTGCTATCCATCGTCTCTATAACCCTTTGTGTAATCCATCATTAGGACCAATCACTATATTTTACTAATTCTGTATTTCTGATATCAAGAAATCAGTCTAATAGTCGTCCTACCAAAAAGCAACCCGCCTTTTGTAAATTATTTAAAATTAATATGAGTGCCATATAAATATTCAATCATTAACAGGCTGATTATCTCGTAAATTCTATTATGCGTAAGCGAAGGAAGCAACTATTTTTTTCTGCTCATGCTAAAATAAACCCCTATTTTTTGATCCTCCTCTACTAATTAAAGATTTATGCAAAATATACAACCTCATGATACTGACCTTGCGCAAATAAAAACGCCGCCTCATTCAATTGAAGCGGAACAAGCTGTGCTTGGCGGTTTACTCATTGATAAAGATGCTTGGGATCGAATTGATGGCATCTTATCCCCTGGTGATTTTTATAGTAAAAATCATCGTATTATATTTGAAACGATCCATAGTCTTTATAATGAGATGCAATCCGTTGATATCTTAACCGTCAGTGATGATCTTAAACAACGAGAATTACTTGAAGAGATTGGGGGGCTTCCCTACCTAGCAACACTTGCTCAAGATATGCCTTCTGTTAGTAATATTCAGGCATACGCCAATATTGTTTACGACCGCTCAGTCGTTCGAAAACTCATTGCGGTAGGAACTAATATTGCCGATTCGGGCTTTAATCCGAAAGGCCGAAATAGTAACGAGCTCATTCAATTTGCTGAGCAAGCCGTGTTTGCAATTGCAGAACAAGGTAATAAGCAAGATGCGGGCTTAATTGATATTCGTGATGTTCTAAAAACAACAATTGCTCGTATTGATGAGCTTGCGCAATCAAAAGGCGGAATCACAGGGGCTCCTACAGGTTGGGATCAATTCGATGAGATGACATCAGGCTTACAAAATGGCGATATGATCGTTGTTGCTGGTCGTCCATCAATGGGTAAAACAACAATCGCTATGAATATGGTTGAACGCGTGGCGATGTATACGAACAAACCCGTAGCGATCTTCAGTTTAGAGATGCCAGCAGAACAGCTTGTCATGAGAATGTTTGCATCTATTGGAGGCATTGAGCAAGGAAAAATCCGTACTGGCGAACTTAATGACATCGAAGCTAAAAAACTCAGTGATGCAACTAAAACCTTAGCACAAACCAAAATATTTATTGATGATACGAGTGGATTAAGCCCTTCAGAAATGCGCTCTCGCGCAAGAAGATTACAACGAGATCATGGTCAACTAGGACTCATTATGGTGGACTACCTACAATTAATGAGTATTCCTGGGATGTCAGATCAACGTGTAGCTGAAGTATCTGAAATTTCTCGT
>JASLEF010000223.1 GCA_030151245.1 Ignatzschineria sp.
AATCTAAACCGAATACTTTCGAGCAAAATAATGGAAGCTGACTCAAAGCTGGGTCGAATGCTTGCAAGCTTATAACCCTCCCGTGCCAGCAGTATGAGCCAGCATGCCGGCATATTCCTTTCAAGAAAGATCCTCTCAATGCCGGCGCATCGGCTCTTGGCACTGCCTCAACAGTACTATCCGGCATCATGCAACTAAGATAAGAGCGCAACCATTCAATCTAAACCGAATACTTTCGAGCAAAATAATGGAAGCTGACTCAAAGCTGGGTCGAATGCTTGCAAGCTTATAACCCTCCCGTGCCAGCAGTATGAGCCAGCATGCCGGCATATTCCTTTCAAGAAAGAACCCCACAACGCCGGCGCATCGGCTCTTGGTGCTACCTCAACAGTGCTATCCGGCATCATGCAACTAAGATAAGAACACCCTAATTCAAGCTGCCCCTCAATGCCGGCGCATCGGCTTTTGGCACTACCTCAGCAGTGCTATCCGGCATCATGCAAGTCTTATTAAAAATAAGATCTATCATTAAATAAGGTCATCTTTAAAAAAAGATAAAAATAGATACATGTATACTTATTTATAAATTAATTTTAATAAATAAAAACTTATAAATTAATGCAATCTATTTTCAATAATTCAAAAGGATTCAATTCATGGATAAACAATCGGAAAGCTTCTTTATCACACTATTAGGGTGGGCGGCTACCATTACTGCGATTGGAATGTATGTTTCATATATTCCTCAAATTATGGATAACTTAGCAGGACAAAAAGGAAATCCTATCCAACCACTTGTCGCCGGAATTAACTGTAGCTTATGGGTATTCTATGGCTTTAAACGCCGAGATTATCCTATTATTGTGGCAAATCTTCCCGGTATCTTTTTTGGATTATTTGCCTTTTTTACCGCACTTTAAACATATAAAAAAAACGCATTGGCTGACGATCAATGCGTTTTATATTGCGAATAGTGATGACGTGATGAAATATTCCTGAGAAATTAAATTTTCTCTTTAGGATCCATTCTTGAAAGCACTAAACGGTATCCATGATTTTGCTCTTCATTAATAAAACGCGATACACGCCCTATTGTCGTTAAGCTTGCCGATGTTAACGCATGGATTTCTCGATAAGAGAGATCACCACGTTCTAATAACTGACATACTTTCCACCGTTCCACCATAGAACTAAGCTCTTTGGGAGTTAATAGATCTTTAAGAAACAACATCATCTCTTCTTCATTTTCAATTTTCAAAAATGCCTTGCAGAGTGATTTTTCAAAATCAATCTCGTTTAGTCGTTCTTCTAAAGCTGAAAGATGCTCTTTATGACTCATTGTTATCCTTCTCTTCTCGCTAAATTAAGTTACTCAATATCAAAGCACATTTCGAGAAAAAAAGCGCTCAAATTTATTGAACGCTCTCTTTTCACTACCTTATTCGCTTTAATCTATAATATTCGATATTAACCTTAAACCACTCTTTTAGAGACTTTTCTCATCCTCTTCAGGAGTTTCTGCTTTAGAAGCTTCATCTTCTGAAACATCTGCTTTTTGAGTTAATTTAACAATTCGCGCATCCTCAACTGCATGAGTTGCGTAGTAAAGCGCTTGTTCAAGCTCGCTATTATATTGTTTGATCTGAGCAACCGTCCAGCTAAAATATCGCGCCATAAATTTCACAACCGCGACCTGATCTCTTTTCACACTCTCAATATCAAAATAGAGCGCACTCGTACGGCGGATAAAGAGATCACAAGGTGTCATAATACCTTCATACTGTAATCCATAGATTAAACGAACATAGAGCATTAAGGGCAATCCTTGCATCTCTTCTGGACTCGCTTTTGCCGCTATTTCATAAAGCAGATCCACATTAGAGCCATAAATCCTCGCGAGCTGCTCTGCTTCGGCTGCAGTTAGATTTGAGGCAATCCCCTTGACCATCGCCGTTTCAATAAAGGTTAAAAAGGCATCACTCCCCCCCACATCTCCTCCAGAAAAGGGTAAAGAGGCCGTTTGACATTGCCCGAAGCTTTCTCCTTTATCCGCTTTTAACTTACTAGATAGCTCATTGACCACGGCTTCTGCAAGCTCTCGATATCCTGTTAACTTCCCCGTTGTAACTGTCATTAAACCATTTTCTGAAGTCTCTACTAAAGGCTTCTTCACTTTAGATTCTGCACTGTTTTTAGTAACCGGCGAGATGCCTGCCCAGGAAGATTCGATCATTTCCAGAGTGAGGTTTAAGCTTGGGAACATCTCATTCACAGCCGCTAAGAGATAATGTTGATCTGTAATGGAGACGGTGGGCATTTCAGGATTGCCGTCATAAACACAGCTACTCACACCCACATAGGTCTTCCCGTCCCGAGGGATCGCAAAGACCATTTTTTTATCTTGTCCCGTATCAAAATAGAGCGCATCCTCTAATGGAAAATCCGCCTGATCAAAAACGAGATGAGCGCCTTTAATCAGCATAATGCTATCTGTATCTTCCTGAGTATTTTGGCTAAAATCGGGGCGCCAACCACCTGCAGCATTGAGAACTATGGACCCTTCAACAATATAGGTATTCTCGGTTACGGTATCTCGAATAACTACTGCTTCAACATATCCTTGGGAATCCTGATTAAACCCCACGACTTCAGCATAATTTAAACAATCAGCGCCTAGCTCTACGGCTTTTTTAATAATTTCTAAAGTCATTCTGGCATCATCTGCCCGATACTCAACATACTCGCCAGCACCCCGAAGCCCCTCGGCTTTTAAGCAGGGAACTTTTTTAAGCGTCTCTGCTCGATTTAGCATCTTCCGGCGTTCATCATCTTTCACATCAGCGAGATAATCATAAAACTTTAAACCGATGGAGGTCGTCAATTTCCCTAAACTTCCCCCTTTATGAATCGGCAACAACATCTTTTCCCGATGAATGACGTGCGGACCATTTTCGTAAACCATTGCACGCTCTTTACCGGTGCGAGCGACCGTTTTTAATTGAAATTTCTGCAGATAACGCAAGCCACCATGAATCATCTTAGTTGAACGGCTACTCGCACCAAAAGCAAAATCCTGCTTCTCTAAGAGCGCCACTCTCATACCACGACTCACTGCATCTAATGCAATGCCGGCACCGGTAATGCCACCCCCAATAATCACCAGATCATAGTGGGATTTTTTGAAAGATTGGAAAGTTTCCCGGCGATTCAATGAAGCAAGGCTCATCTAGAACTCCTTAGATTTAATTCGATTATGCAATAATTCACAAGATGTCACCGCTCCTATTTTAAAAGATTGCGCGCGATCTGTCCTGTATCGATGTCAACTCTTCTCTTGATTTCCTAAAGTTTGAGCAGCCATCAAAGCAATCGTTAAAATGAGTACGCACGCTTGAAAAATATCGAGACGTCTCTCCTCTGGCACAACGGTAAGTCACCAGTAATGGTTAAGCTCTACTCTGACGCAGCTGTGATATAAGCCACAAAATCGCCCGTAAAGCTGGTTGTTACCACATCATCAACCATCACCGCTGTCGAGATCTCTAATCGGCCTTTACCAAATTTTTGAAACATTTTTTCAAATTTTGCCCACGCTTTCTCATCAACTCCGCGACAAATCGCCACCGCATCTTGCTGCATCGGTTTGGGATATTGAATATTGGCTTGCTGAATGACAATATGCAGATTTTTCTCATGTCCTAGAGCTTTTAACTTTAAGTGCAACCAGCTCCAGCCTGCTAATAGTGCCGAGGTATATAGACTACCGCCAAATCCGGTATCCATATGATTTCGATTATTTTCTAACGGTACATGAAGCGTTAAAATCTCCTCTTTCCACGCCAAAGGCTTCACCCCTAATGAGGCACTAATAGGAATTTCTCTTGGTAACCATTCGCTTAAATAGTCACATACTGCGGTTGAATCTTGAAAGTCCAAATTCATTTTACTCCTCTTCTTGAATACTTTAGCTACTCTGCAAATCTTGCTGATTCTGATGAAATTTCTCAGCACCCTGCTTCGCATCTTTTTAACAGATCTCTAACATAGGCTCTCGCCTTCGGTTATTCAAGCCTCA
>JASLEF010000010.1 GCA_030151245.1 Ignatzschineria sp.
TATATTGCGGTAGAGATTGCGCAGTTAATGTCTGCACTCGGCAGTGAAACGCATTTGATCTGTCGTGGCAATATGGTATTGCGAAGTTTTGATGAGTATGTGACCGATCATTTAAAAGAGGTTTTAGAAAATGATGATCATTTAACCCTTCATGCGAATTCTAATGTGCAATCTGTTGAAAAAAATACAGATGGCTCCTTAACGATCACAACAGAAAAAGAGACGATTGTGGTGGATCAATTGATCTGGGCAATTGGTCGTGGTTATAACACGCATAA
Organism: Ignatzschineria sp.; assembly: GCA_030151245.1. Classification (GTDB taxonomy): domain Bacteria; phylum Pseudomonadota; class Gammaproteobacteria; order Cardiobacteriales; family Wohlfahrtiimonadaceae; genus Ignatzschineria. The sequence continues at coordinate 279 of JASLEF010000010.1, forward strand.
TATTGGGCTTGAGAATACTGAAGTGGTCCCTAATGCAGATGGGACGATTACGGTTGATAAGTTTCAAGAAACTAACGTGCCAAACTTTTTTGTATTAGGCGATATTATTGGTGGAAAATTCCAATTAACGCCTGTAGCGATTGCGGCAGGGCGTCGCTTGGCTGATCGACTTCATAATGGAATGACGGATCGTCATTTGGAATATCATAAAATTCCAAGTATTGTTTTCTCGCATCCACCGATTGGAACAACGGGTATTACAGAGAAAGAAGCGATTGCTGAATATGGTGCTGAGGCTGTGAAATGTTATACGACTTCATTTACCGCGATGTATTCTAATTTCAGCACAAAGCCAGTAAAAACAGCAATGAAGATGGTTTGTGTTGGGGGAGATGAGAAAATTGTGGGAATCCATCTGATAGGACCTACGGTTGATGAAATGCTTCAGGGCTTTGCCGTTGCCGTGAAAATGGGCGCTCGTAAAAGAGATTTTGATGACACAGTCGCGCTTCATCCGACTGCGGCGGAAGAACTCGTAACGATGCGTTAACGGTAAAGATTTTTATAAAAAAGAGTAGAAGACGTAATGTTAGAATTTTTTCAAAGTATTGATATATTTGTTTTATTAACGTTAGTCCTGTCAGTAGGTCTGGTCTTAGCGTTTGAGTTTGTAAATGGATTTCATGACACGGCAAATGCGGTAGCGACCGTTATCTATACGAAATCTATGAAGCCGAAGTTAGCGGTATTTCTTTCAGGGATCTTTAACTTCTTAGGTGTTTTGCTGGGAGGATTGGGAGTTGCTTATGCGATTGTCAATCTCCTTCCGATGGATCTGTTGGCGAATGCAAGTTCTACAAAAGGTCTAGTGATGGTGGTTTCATTACTGGTGTCAGCATTAATTTGGAACTTGGGGACTTGGTATTTTGGGATCCCCGCATCAAGCTCGCATACGCTGATCGGCTCTATTTTGGGGGTTGGGCTTGCGAATGCGTTAATGACAGATCACTCATTAGTGGATGGGGTGAACTGGGAAAAGGCATTAGGTGTGTTTGAGTCACTACTTTTCTCTCCCTTTATTGGTGCAGGATTGGCAGGATTGCTGTTATTAGGGTTATTACGTTTTCTACCTAAAAGTTATATTCATAAGACGCCTTATCAGCGTCATGTGATTGAGAAGAAAAAACGCCCACCATTTTGGCCTCGATTCTGGCTCATTACCTCGGCGATGGGGATGAGCTATGCGCATGGTCAAAATGATGGTCAGAAAGGAATTGGTCTTGTGATGTTGGTGCTCTTTAGTGTGGTGCCGGCGCAGTTTGTTTTGAATCTAAATTCAAGTGTTTTTGAAATTGAGCAAACCAGAGTTGCTGCGCAGCAGATGATCTCTTATTACGAAAGTAATCAGCAGGTTTTAGATCGGATCTACCCAAAAAGTGATAGGCAGCTCAGTGATGGGTTGTTTAGTTGCGAATATAGTGAAATGAAGCAGCACTCAGAAAAGTTGATTAACCTGCTTAATGGGGTTGATGATTATGATAAATTGTCAACAGATGATCGTTGGGCGGTACGAAATGAGGTGATGTGCTTAGCGAGTATTGCAAAAACATTAGAGTCTCAAGATGCTCTTCCTAGCGGTTATCGTAAGTCATATAAGGCAATCAGTAAGGATCTTACTAAAACAACAGAGTATGCACCATTTTGGGTGATTGTAGCGGTAGCGCTCGCGCTTGGTATGGGGACAATGATTGGTTGGAAGCGTGTAGTCGATACAGTCGGTGGTAAGATTGGTAAGAAGGATATGACTTATGCGCAGGGAATGAGTGCACAGATTGTTTCTGGAATTGCGATTGCGTCAGCGAGTCATTTGGGCTTTCCTGTTTCAACGACCCATATTCTCTCAAGTTCAGTCGCAGGAACGATGATTGCGAATAAGTCTGGATTGCAGAAATCAACAGTGAAGAATATTTTGATTGCGTGGATTTTAACATTGCCTGTTTCGACATCGCTCTCATTTGGTCTTTATTTCCTCGGTACCTATTTGTTTGTAAATTAAGATGAAATTACTCTCCTATGAAGAGGCTGCCACCGCCCTAAAGAATGGTGAAATTATTGCGTATCCCACAGAAGGTGTTTATGGTTTTGCGGCAGATGCGATGAATGCGAAAGCGGTTGAAGATGTTTTAAGTTTAAAAGATCGTTCATCGGCGAAAGGATTTATTGTCATGGCGGCATCGCTTGAGAAATTATCACCGCTCATTAAGCCTTTAACGGCAGTTGAAAAAGAGACTGTTTTAGAGAGTAAAAGAGGGGGGTTTCGTTACACTTGGATAGTTCCTGCGCTTGAGGGGTGTCCTGAGTATTTAAGAGGGCAATTTACCACGTTGGCTGTACGTGTGACAAATCACCCAGATGCATTTGCACTATGTGATTTAATGCAGGTTGGGGTGGTCTCAACGAGTGCAAATTTACATAAAGAAGCGCCTCTTGAAACGCCTGAAGCAATTATGGAGACTTTTGGGGATCGTATCGCTGGGGTGATGATGGGGGAAGTTGGGGGGTTATCCTCACCAACTCGTATTGTTCACTTAGAAAGTGGCGATATTATTAGAGCTTAACTCGCAGGAAGATAGCTTAATAAGGCATTGATCATTGAAGCGCTAAGGATAAAATCTTAGCGCTTTTTTTATGGGATTTGAATGGAGGGATACCACAATAGGAGATTAAAAAAGATTGTGATATTGATGCTTGAGTTGGCAGATCTTGTCACCTAAAGAGAGGTATTAGAGGTATTTATATCGTGATCATTTTTTTGGGGGTACTGTTGTTTTGTGGGAAAGCCTTTTATAAAAAGTTTTCTAGCAAGGTTGAGAAGATGTTTGCTAATAGTTAAGGTGTGATTCTAAAGTGTAGGAGGACTATTTTAGTCCTAGTTTATACTCCTTATTGAAAGTACTGCAGCAGGAATGCTACTTCTGAGTTGATGTCCTTGTAGGAGGGGAGGGAATAAAGGTTGGGGTGATGGTGTTGGAAAAAGATAAGGGAAGATGGCTAGAAGAATTGATAAAAGACTTGTGGGGCTGGAAGTTCTCTAGAGAATGAGTAGCTCTAGGGAAAAATTAAGGCAAAGAAAAACCCCACTCGAGAGTAGGGTTTTTATTGAATCTTTAGATCAAAATTCGCAAATTAAGCGATGTTTTTGATTTGCGTATTAAGACGGCTAAGAATACGTGCAACTTTATTCTTGTGAATAAGGCCACGTTTTACTGAGCGATCAAGTGCGCTTTGTGCTTTACCAAATGCTTTTACTGCTTCTTCGCGGTTATTGCCTTTGATAGCATTAATTGTTTTTTTAACATATGTTCTAGTCATTGAACGGTATGATGCGTTAGCTGCATTGCTTTTCTCAGCTTGACGAACGCGTTTTCTAGCTTGTGCTGTATTTGCCAAGGTTTTACTCCAGTTTAAAATGTCAGAATTTATAACACAATATTGC
>JASLEF010000052.1 GCA_030151245.1 Ignatzschineria sp.
TGATTGAGGAAGATTAAGATTGGAAAACTTTTGATTGGACACGATAATTTCTCTACTAATAAATAAAAGGACTGATAAATCACATCAATATCATGATCTATCAGTCCTTGAATAGTACGCTATTTTCATCAGTAATTCGATTTAGTTTTTTTGCTTCACCTCTCGCAATCAAAAATTGATCGAGACTGTGTAATTAAATCATTAAGGTCGCTATTCTTTCGTTATAGCAATAGATAGAATGAAAACTCTGATTTATTCATCTTTTCCCGCTTTCTCTTCTACTTCATAATGCTCTTGGGGATTATCTATTTTTCCTCGACTTTCAAGCTCTTCCTGCTTCCCCTTCCGATAAACATCAATCCCTATTGATAACAAGATTGCCGGCACAAGCGTCCATAAAAATGCCCACAAAAATGGTTCCACAAGATAATCACCGATTGAATCTGAAGCATGATGGATCTCTTGATAATACTGAGCGCCCAATAGTACAACTGGATAAAACACTACATATAATAAAATAAATCTCATAATTCCTCTTTGAAAGCCGAAATCTACAACGTTAAACCATATCTCCCAAACGTATTACAAAATAGCTTTAAAGCTTCCAATTTTTTGATGGATCTGACGACTCATCTTCATCAAAATTAGATCGGGTTTCCTTATCACGCTTCTTATAATAATCGATCACAAGCATTACAATTGTTGTTGGAAAAAGATTCCATAACAGTGCCTTAAAGAGATTCACAACAAAGTCTACGTCTAACCCCCCGATACCAATTAGCCCGCCGCCACCTTTATCAAACATCTCGACTATTTCTAAAACAAAAGGAAAAAACAGAATATAGAGTAAAAAAAAGATCATCGATTCATTCCTATTCATGAGTAATAACCTAACAATATTAATCAATAATCTTTCAATAATTGTCTATCCCAAGATTCTGGAAAAATAGGTATGTCCCAAAACAAAAAATCCCCAGAAAACTCTGAGGATCTACTTCGTCATATTTTAGGAATTCTTTTAAATCAGCTTATCGATTCCATGCGTTTGGTAAAATAAAACCGTCATACAACGACTCATTTTTAATATACGTTGCGAATTCTTTCGATTCATAAGCGGCTTTCAGATCTTTTGCCCACTCTTGATCTTGATCTTCTCCCCGAATAGAGATCATCACAACATGCTCCGCAGGCGTCTCTTCCACAACTAATGCATCTGTCATTTTTAAACCAGCATTAGCGACATAATTTCCATTAATCACGGCGAAATCAACATCTTCTAAAATACGTAAACCTTGTGCGGGATCGAGTAGCAATACCTTAATCCCATTTAATGGAACGATATCTTTTTCACTAAAACGAGAAACTTCTTCATTCGTGACTTTTACCCAGCCGATATTTTCTAAAATACGCGCCGCTCGCTCTGCATTCACAGGATCATTAGGAATCGCCACGGTCATTCCCGGCTGAACCTCATTTAATGATTGATGACGCTTCGAACGGAGAGATTGGGGCGCACTTGCCGTATCAGCTAACTTGATCATATTCATACCTAGCTCTCTATTCATCTCTTCCATATACGCAACACTCTGATGCCCCGCCACATCGATTGATCCCTCTTTAAGTGCCGGGTTGATCTGCATATTTTGCGATAATATTCTCACCACAACTTCATAACCCTCTGCTTCTAAGATCGGACGAATGCCTTTCTCGAACTGCTCAGCATAAGTTGATGGACCAAAACCTAGTACGATCTTTTTATCAGAATCTTGACTATTACCACAAGCCACTAAAACAGATGCCATGATACTCAATAACAAAAATTTAAAGCCTTTTTTACAAATTGGTTGCAAATAGAGACCTGTAGCGGAACGGGTCGTTTCCGATATTATCATGATAAATGTTATTAACTGCTTCATAAAACTCTCCTTAACTTTTAAAGATGCCGTTATCACTTTTCTCTGAGAAGCTCAAAGCACTTATTTCGACCAGGCTTTCGGGAAAATCAATCCCTCATAAATCGGATCTGCTTTAATAAAGGCTTCAAATTCCGGCGATTGGTAAGCTTCTTGAATATCCTTCGCCCATGTTTCATTACGATTTTTCTCTAAAATAGCCACTTTTACTAAATGCTCCTCGGGTGAATTCTCAATGGCTAATCCATCTTGAATTCTCATCCCTGCATTAGTCACAAAATTGCCATTAACTACTGCAAAGTCGATATCTTGTAGGGCCCTTAACATCAGTGCGGATTCCATCTCCACGATTTTGGGTGTCACACTTCCAGGCTTGATCTCATTAACATGGAAAGTAGAAACATCAATCTCCGGTGCCAGTTGAATCCAACCTACTGCCTCCAATAATCTTGCCGCACGTTCAGAACTCACAGGATCCGAAGGAATCGCGATAGTCATTCCATCACGAATATCAGCAATGCTTTGATGTCTCGTGGAACGAATCGTTTGTGGTGCACTTGGCGTATCGGCCCAAACCATCATCGCATCCCCCCCTAATCGACGATTCATCTCTTGCAAGTTTGCCGTACTAATATGAACTGAGACATCGACCGCACCCTCTTTTAATGCCGGCGGAATCATGGAGTTTTGCGAAAATGTTTTAATCGACACCTGATACCCCTTCTTTTCAAGATAAGGGATGATCCCCCCTTCCACTTGATTGACATAGATCGAAGGCCCTAAACCAAAAACAATCTCTCTCTTCTCACCTTGTTCGTCACTACACGCCGCAAGTAAAATACCGACCATTAACAATGCAACAACTTTCAATGGTGATAAAAATGCCGGAGGCTTTATCCATAAACGCCTGAGTAATGCTTGTTTTGCTATCTGTTTTCTCATATCAATTCCCTTCTACCCTATAATTCTTGTTGGTCGCATGCTTATCTCTATTAGTAAACTCCGATTTTCAGGCTGAAAAAGCCCATGCTTAGCTTTTATTAACTAAACAGCGATAATTATTTTTTAGATGATTAAAAAATTGACCTCATCTCATCTCATTGAGATGTTGAATTTAATTTCTAACTAAAGCGTTAAAACACCTTTGGCAAGATTGGTATAAACCATATCCTCCATCGGCGGATTATGTAATCCCGCACGAACATCTCGATAAGCACGTGATAGAGGATGTTTTTGCGACAGACTTCTTGCGCCAACAATACGCATCGCTAAATCCACTACTTCAAGCGCACTGTTCACGATTGAAACTTTGACAGCACTCAATTCTTCACCCATTTCAAGACGAATATCTCGACTAGATTGATCCCATTTTCTCGCAACCCCAAAGAGAAAATACTCCATCTCCAATAACTTCACACGAATCTGCCCGATCTTCTGCTGTACTGTGGGGTATTGTCCCACCGTTCCGCCATTCATCGCATTTGAGGAGTAACTATTGGCAAAATTAACAGCCTCTTTATATGCACCTTGTGCAATCCCAAAATAGACTGCCGGAATATGAAGTAACCAACCTTGCGGATCTTTTTTCCCCGGCGTTAAATATTGAGCAAGATCTTCTGCTCGAATCTCTACATCTTTCAAAATCAGATCATGACTTCCTGTTGCGCTCATCGCAATCGAATCCCAAGTCTCTTCCATAGAAACGCCGGCAAGTTCTTTCTTCACTAAAAAGCTCGCCACTTGATCTGAGCCTTCAATACCGGCACTCACCGCAAAATAATCTAATACGGGAGATAATGTTGTAAAGGTTTTACGACCATTAAGAATCCAGCCACTCTCACTTTTCATAGCTGTTGTTTCAGGTCTTCCTCCACGAGTTGGACTTCCTGTAGCCGGCTCAGATGCGGCATTATTAATCAGCGCCCCTTTTGCAATAACATCCTCAGCAAACTCCGCATATAACTTAGGATCCCAGTTATCACTTTCACCCAGATGCTTACTAATACCCATATGCCAGCCAATCGCTAAGCCTGTTGACCCATCTTGCTTTGCAATTTCTGATTGTAATCTCAGCATCTCTTCTAGTGAAATACCGGCTCCTCCTAAACTTTTAGGAATCGTTAATGCCGGGAAATTCACCGCTCTTAAATCTGCATAGTTCTCTAATGGAAATGTTCCTGCAACATCGTGCTGATAAGCACGATCCTTAAATACTTTAGCAATGGTTTTTACCGCATCTAGGCGAGCTTCGGAAGTCATTTCTACTAAGTTTACAACAGGATTCATTACTTTCTCCAAGGTGAGTTCTACAAGGACGCGCGATATCACGCATCTTTTAATTCATTTTTAAGGCTAACGATTACGAGAGGTTTTAAAGAGAATGATGATTTGCAGATATCTTTAATCACCGTCATCACTCTCTGTTTTCAACTTAGTGATAACGTTTTGCCAGAAGGTTTCCTAGCGACTGAATTGCTTGAACAATCACCACTAATAATACAACTGTATAGAACATCGCTACACTATCAAAACGTTGATATCCATAGTTAAGCGCTAAATCTCCGATTCCGCCTCCACCCACAGCTCCGGCCATTGCTGTGGCGCCGACTAAACCGATCGTCGCAGTTGTAAAATTTAAAATGAGCGAACCTCTTGCTTCTGGCAATAAGAATTTCCAGATAATTTGCAGTGTTGTTGCCCCCATTGAGTTAGCCGCCTCTACAATACCGTGATCAACTTCTAATAATGAGCTCTCTACTAAGCGACCGATAAAAGGAGAAATATAGATAATTAAAGGGACGATTGCTGCTGATGTCCCGATTGATGTTCCGACGACCATTCTCGTAAAAGGAATGATAGCAACCATCAAAATAATAAATGGCAAGGAGCGAACGATATTCACAACGGTATTTAATACTTTATAGAAAATAGGAGACTCTTCGATCCCATTAGGACGAGTTAACACCAGTAAAATACCAATAATAGAGCCTAAAATTGTTCCAATCACTAATGAAACGCCAACCATGACAAAGGTTTCCCAACCTGCTTGCAGGAATTGCTCGAGCGTTACTTGAGTTTTAAATGTTTCTGTATACCAATCCCACATGATTAAGCCCCTCTCTTCACTGAATCAAGATTCAATTCTTTTTGTGTCACATTGATCGAATGTTTTGACCCTTCATGCGTCACGCGGACGCCATGGAAACGAAGGAATGCTATCGCTTCCTCCACCTTTGCGGCATCACCTGTCATCTGCACAAATGTACTACCGAGAATATTTCCTTCAATCTCAATCATATTGGCAAAGAGAATGTTAATCACCACATCACCTTTCAAGATGAGCTCATTAATCACAGGCTCTTGTGCTGAACGACCAAGAAACTCAAAACGATAGATATCTGTTAATGTTGGATCATCTAGATTTTGTAAAACACGTTCTGGAATCGAATCCCCAATAATTGTTCGAACAAAGCTCTTCGTTGTCGCTTTTTCAGGATTTCCAAAAACATCAATGGTCCGCCCCGTTTCGATCACTTCCCCTTTCTCCATCACCGCGACCTTGTTACAGAGGTATTCCACTACTTCCATCTGATGAGTAACCATCATAATTGTCACGCCTTGCTCTTGATTGATCTTCTTCAAAAGATCTAAGATCGCAATGGTTGTCTGAGGATCGAGCGCTGAAGTTGCTTCATCACAAAGAAGTATTTTAGGGTCATTCACTAATGCTCGTGCAATACCAATACGCTGCTTTTGTCCACCCGAAAGCTCACGGGGATAGGAGTTCTTTTTATCAGGTAATTCTACAAACTGAAGCAATTCATCAACACGACGCTGAATTTCTGCTCTCGAATGCTGACCATTTAAGGTCAAAGGTAAGGCGATATTTTCCGCTACAGTCTTTGTCTCTAATAAGTTAAAGTGCTGAAAAATCATTCCGATATTTTTCTTTGCTAAACGGAGTTCTTTCGGTGTATAAGTCGATAGATCTCGTCCATCAACTATCACTTTTCCTTTCGTAGGGCTCTCAATATCGTTGACAAGACGAATAAGCGTACTTTTTCCGGCGCCACTATAGCCGATGACCCCAAAGATATCGCCCTTTTCAATATGGAGGCTAACATCTTTTAACGCTTCGGTTTCAACACCGTTACGTAGGTAAGTTTTATAGATATGTTCAAATTGGATCACTGGGTTTTCTCCGTTTATAGACTTTGAGTAATGAAATTGGATTTAAATATGTAGAGATACAACAGCACATTCGCATCTGTATCATGAGGATTTTTGTTATTTTACACATTTTTATTCAACTCCTTACTCTGTAACAATATTCCTACTTCTCTTGGTAGGTTTTGATCTCAATTATTCAATCTTTTCTATGAAAGCGCAACACCCTATCTAATAAACCATACATAACATATAAAAACAATATACTTTTGCTATTTTTTTTATTAAACCTTGCCTAAAAAATAGCTAACAACTTCTCATTTAATGAGAAAAAAAACAAAAAAGAAAGATACCCTATAAATAACAGATAGATAACAACGGGACGATTCAGCTGCTATTCTCTTTCTTAAGCCCATAAAAAAGCCTACTGATTAAGTAGGCTTTTAGATCCCCACAGCAATAATGCCGGAATCTCAATAATCAAAGCATCTCTCTTATAGAATAAGTGCGCGCTATTAAGGCAATATCTCTACCTTAATAAACCATACCGCTTCCCTATTTCCGATAAGCCTTCAAAACTGCCGGAATCTGATTAATACGATCAAGCAGCCGACTCAACTGATCAACATGGCTAATCTCTAATGTAAAACTGATAGATCTTGTATCATCACTCTCACTTTTCATATTCATATTGGTAATCTTCAGATGTTCTGCAGAGACTAATTGACTGATCTCTTGCAAAAGATCCACATTTGCATATGCAATCACATGAATATCAGCCTCCACCAAGCGTTCATCACTCACGCCCCAATCAACATCAATCCCCCGCTCTGGATTTTGATCCAGCATATTTTGATAGTTGTTACAATTGAGTCGGTGAATCGTCACCCCTCGATTAATCGTAATATATCCTCCAATCAGATCTGGCGGTGCCGGCTTACAACAAGTTGCCATAGAGGTCAGGAGCTTCCCCATACCTTTCACCTGAATCCCACTTTGCGCTTTCTTTGTTTGTGGTCGCACCATCAATTCAGGATCAAAGTTATTCTTAGGTTTCTCGCCTGGCAAGCGTGCAATCAATTGCGCAATAGAGATATCTCCTGAGCCAATATTAGCATAGAGATCATTGAGGCTTGTGCAATGAAGCTTGCTCGCTAAACGACGAAGCTCCTCATCGCTTAAACGAACATTCAGTCTTGCTAGCTCCTTTTCAACCATCGCCTTCCCAGCTTGCAAGTTACTCTCAATCTCTTGTGCCCGAAACCACGCGCGGATTTTTGAACGAGTGCGACTTGACCCGGTATATCCTAAATGAGGGGACATCCAATCACGACTAGGATTAGGGATTTTCCCAGTAAGAATTTCAATGACATCCCGATTTTGTAAAACATAGGTTAACGGTACGATTGCCCCATTAACCTTCGCACCTCGACAACGATTACCTAATCCAGTATGTATTTTATAAGCAAAATCTAGAGGGGTTGATCCCGCAATAAGTTCTAAAGGTTCTCCTGCCGGCGTCATCACATAAACATTTTCATTGAAGATCGATTCTTCCGTAATCTGCTCTTCACCCTCTTCTAATGCTCTATTTAAGTGGTCACGCAGCCAGTTTAAGTCAGCTTGATCAATGGAAGTGCCACGACCTTCTTTATATTTCCAATGAGCCGCAACGCCCATCTCCGCATCATTGTGCATTTTATGAGTTCTAATCTGCACTTCTAATGTTAAATCTTGAGGCGCTAAAACTACGGTATGTAACGATTGATAACCATTCGGCTTAGGGTTTGCAATATAATCATCAAACTCTCGAGGAATCGGAACCCACAGCTCATGAATCATTCCCAAAACAGCATAACAATCTGCTGTACTCTCTACTAAAATTCGAATCGCACGAATATCATAAAGCTGTTCGAAACTTAAATTTTTCTGACGCATTTTACGAGCAATACTATAGATATGCTTCACACGACCAGAGACATCCGCCTGAATATTGTGCGATTGTAATAACTGCTTAATCGCGACTACGACATTGTCAATATAGGCTTCACGCATTTTACGTTTGCCATCAAGTTTTGATGCAATTTCTCGATAAAAGTCAGGCTCTAAAAAACGAAGTGCATAATCCTCAAGTTCCCACTTAATACCTGATAATCCCAAACGATTAGCAATAGGGGCAAAAATCGTATTGGTATTTTGCGCAATCATGCGCTGCTTATCTTCTTGTGAATCTCGCGCATTACGCATCACAATGACTTGATAAGCCAGCATGACGACAATCACTCGGACATCTTCAGCAAATGCTAAAAACATCTTCCGCAACGTTTCTGGAGATTTTTCGTGAGAAATCGATCCTGAGGTTAATTGATTAACGACCCCAAGATATTGAATAAATTTCTGTGTACCTTCAGGTTGCTCTGAGACAGGGACTCCCAAAATAAAAAGAATCAAGGCGACCTGGGGCATGACTTCAATATCTAACTGATCAAGGTAATATGCCGTTTCTAACGCCATTTTATATAGTGGATGATCCTGATGCTTCATACAGGCAGCGAAATATTCAGGCTTCCACGAATTTTCTTTACTTTGTAGCCACTCTTGGAGAGCGGTCAATGTAATTGACTTTGACACATCTACTTCTCCGTCTCTTTATCATTATTCTTTGCGAACCGATCATCATCCGCTAATCGAATATTATAATGCAATTATTGGATCAATGGTTCTCTCTTTTATAGCGATCTCTGCACAACTTCTCAATCCTTCGCTATTTATTTAGGCGTTTATATTACACGAACTTAATAATATTTTTGATTAATATTACTTTATTATATCTTCCATTTGAACGCGCATTGAGGAGATAGGAAATTTTCACCTCATCTCGTGCCCACCATATTTCTATACACCTGTTTTTAAGATAACATGATGCTAATCATCATGAAACCATGATTTCACCTCTTTTAACTAGTTCAAGGATCGATCTTCAATGTTCAAACTCGTTCTTCATATCAGTGATCTTGATAAATGGCCCGCAGCCCTTAATAATGCACGCAATACAGTAGAAGCGTTACGCACCCAACAAAGACCTTTTAAAATTGCCGTAATTGCCAATGCTGCCGCAGTAAAGGGATATTTAGATCCTACCACTCGCACACAAATTACCGAGATCTCTACAGATAACCTTCAGTTTTTCGCCTGTAACAACTCTCTAACCGGACAAAATATTACCCCCGATGATCTCAACCCTCAAGATAGCACTTGCCCTATTCAAATCGTCCCCGTAGCAATTATGGCTCTAGTGGAGTATCAAAATGCAGGGTTTGCGTATATCAAGCCATAACCCCGATTTATAGCGAAGCTTTTAGCCTCAACATCATAAAATCAGTTTAAAATCCCCTTATCAAAAACTCTTTCTTTTAAAAAGAGGGACGGCAGGAAGAAATTTTGCCGTCTTATCTCATTGTCCTCCTCATCGGGATGACCAATCTTCTTAAAATAAGATGGCGATAAATACTCCACAGACTCAACTATAAGAACAGATCCTACATCAATAGATAAGATTCTATTAGAACCTTCGGGCTCTTAAAACTCTTAATCCTCTTATCCTCTTAGTGCTAAGAAGATTAATATTCATTCTGATTGATCCGCATACAAAGAGCCTCTAGCGCCTATTAATAGCGATCACTACAAAAGCCTTATCTCCTAGGAGCTCATCACTATTGGGGGATAACATCACTCTTAAATGATCCTCGGGGCTCAATATTTTAAAAAGAATATTCCATGACTTCAGTGTCACCCCATAAATTCGAGCAGGATCTTGATGAAATTGTGGAGTCGGGTTTTGTCCGATAACCTCGATAATAAGCTGCTCTAAATATGGCGCTTCCCCCTCTAATTCCGCCAATGTCTTCTGAACGTCCCGACTAAAACAGACCCTAAAATCTTCTGGCTTCTCTGTCGCAAATTGACTAACCGCCTCAGGAAGCGAGTCTGCAAATGGAATATAGGGCTTAATACAGTAAATAGGGGTTCCATCCACTAAATCATGGCCTGAAACTTCAATGATCCCTTCTTGCCAATGAATAGCTTCTATCTTCACTGCCGATAACCCTAAGCCATTAGGCCGAAAAGAGCTTCTGGTCGCAAATACTCCCATGCGCTCATTTCCGCCTAAACGTTGCGGGCGAACCGTTGCTTTTCCATTCCATCGATTTTGATGAAACCCAAAGGTCAACCAAATATGACTCGATAACTCTAAACCATGCAGGTAGTTTTCATGATTAAAAGGAGGTAATAGACGAACAAACCCTCGAGCTGATTTTGCAATCCCTGCTTGCCTTGGAACCCCAAATTTTTCAGGAAAACACCCTTCCATGACGGCAATAGCGGTAATCTCCTGTTGACCATAAGGTTTCTTATCAAAATTTTCCAAATCCATCATCACACGCTTATAAGGTTTCACCTAAGAGTGCTAAAAATGCCTCTTCACTCACAATAGCAACCCCATGCTTTTCAGCTTGTGTTAGCTTACTTCCTGCTTTTTCACCTGCGAGTAATCTCGTTGTTGATTTCGAAACAGATCCGGTCACTTTAGCCCCTAATGCCATCAATTTATCTTTCGCTTCATTACGATCATATTTAGAGAGTGTCCCCGTAATCACCCAGGTTTCTCCCAAAAGAGGCAATGCTTCATTATTGGTGCCGTCAACTTTTACAGGATATTGAATCTCAATACCCGCATCTAGTAACGCTTGAATCAACTCCCGATGATGCGCTAATGCGAAGAATTCGACAATTCTTTGTGCCACAATTGGCCCAATATCTTCTAATTGCATTAAAACCATTTCATCAGTATCCATCAAATCTTGTAGAGTCTCAAAATGGTTAGCCAGTGTTCTTGCCGTTGCTTCTCCTACCTCTCGAATACCGAGCGCATAGATAAAGTTTGAAAATGCCGGGGTTTTACTCCCTTCGATACTCGCTAACATCTTCTCCGCGGACTTCTCCCCCATTCTAGGAAGCTCCAGTAAACGCCCCTTTTCAAGATGATAGAGATCTGCAATAGAATCAATTACTTTCTCTTTCAGTAATACTTCCAGCCAACGTCCCCCCACACCATCAATATTCATCGCGGTTCGAGAAACAAAGTGTTTTAAACCCTCAAGCTTTTGAGCATCACAAGTTAATCCACCACTGCAACGAGCAATCGCTTCCCCTTCAAGACGAATAATCGGAGAATCGCAAATCGGACACTGCATGGGGAAAATAATCTCTCTTACCGCTGCCTCATCCCGATTCTCTACAACGACACGAATCACTTTAGGAATCACATCACCGGCACGATGAATCATCACTTCATCCCCAATCATCACACCTAAACGCGCGATTTCATCTTGATTATGAAGGGTTGCATTCGATACCACAACGCCCCCCACTTCAACAGGCTCTAATCTTGCAACGGGCGTAATCGCTCCCGTTCTTCCTACTTGAAAATCGACCTCTAATAGACGCGTTCTCGCCTCCATTGCCGGAAATTTAACTGCAATAGCGAATCTTGGCGATCTTGAAACAAATCCTAAACGCTCTTGAAGCAGTAAATTATCCACCTTCATCACCACGCCATCAATCTCAAATGGTAAGGCATCACGAGCACTCTCTATTTTTTGGTAGTACCCCATGAGTTCTTTAAAGTCGGTAATTTTTTCATTCAACGGAGAAACGGGAATGCCCAACTGGTTGACATACTCAAGCCAAGCACTGTGACTCTCAATCACCACCGGCAGATTTTCATAGAGTCCCACACCATAACAGTAAAAACTGAGCTCTCTCTCTGCGGCAATTTTAGAGTCTAATTGACGAATAGATCCCGCCGCCGCATTACGAGGATTGGCAAATGGCTTTTGCCCTTTTTTAAGTTGGCGAGCATTAATCTTTTCAAAGACTGATTTTCGCATAAAGACTTCCCCACGGATTTCTAAACGCGCCGGGAAATTACCCTTCAACTGATGAGGGAGACTTCGAATTGTCCGAACATTCTCTGTAATCTCCTCTCCCACAACCCCATCACCTCTCGTGGCAGCTTGTATTAAAATCCCATCTTCATAAATAATGCTAACCGCCAAACCATCAAGCTTCGGCTCAGCATAATAATCCACCTCGGTCACATTCCCCCCTAGTCGCTCTAAAATACGTTCATGAAAACTGATCAAATCAGCTTCATTAAAGGCATTATCTAGCGATAACATCGGGCGCTCATGTCGAACTTCCGTAAATCCCGAAAGAACCTTACCGCCCACTTTTCCCGTAGGGCTATTAGGATCCTTCCATTCAGGATGTGCTTCCTCTAAGGCTTTAAGCTCCTGGAATAATGCATCAAACTCATGATCAGGAATCAGCGTTTCATCGAGCACATGATAGTTATAATTCAGACGATTAATCTCTTGTGTCAAAAATGCCATACGATCTTTCATAGCTTTACTCACGCTTATTCCTCTACTTAAATTCATCAATGATTCTGAAATTTAGAATGAGAATCTTCTCACAATCATCTTCTATTTCGATATTTTTTTATCCATTCTTCATGCCGTATTACGCCCAAAAATGTATTCGACATAAAAAAAGTGCTATCAAATAATAGCACTTTTCCTTGTTAAGCTCTGTAAATGAAACGTTAATTACCCATCATTTACTCACGATTACGTGTTTCATAAGCATCATATGCTCGCTCCCACTCTTCGTTATCAAGCTTGTTGATTTTATGGAACAATTCGATTAAATCATCCTTACTCATAACACGTTGATGGGTATCTAAAATTTTACCCCCTAATGCCGAGCTAAAATGATGAATTCCTGCTAATAGCTGTTCAATCGTACTGATATCTGGATCCGGTCCTGGAATTTTCGAGAAGAAAATAAGTCCCGGCGTTGTATCTTCTAAATGATGACGAACTAAGTTTTCATCAAATGTTCCATCACCTAGCAGATGTCCGATCGAATACATCGGCTCATCTCCATAGTGAGTTGTCGTTAATAGCTGAATAAAGCCGCCATTCTCTACACGAAGATCAAGCTCATGCGCCACCGTTAAGATCTCTTTAAAACTATACGGTTGATCTGGTGCGGCACTTAAAATTAGTGCGACCGTCTCAACTGCCGCTGGACGCATTAAATTACCATCATCACTGTAAACGGCCATATCCGCGCGCTTACCACGAAAAAGCCCTGATAATTTACCTAAAAAACCTGTCGGTTTCTGTTCAGATTCAGGAAATGCCATCTCTGACATCGCCTCTTCAGTTTGATCCGCAAAAATGGGCGCTTCCTCTACCAATGATTCTTCCATTTTTGGGCGATAAGAAAGATCATCGTGATCTATCGCTTTCATGCTCGATCCATCCTGTAAAGCAAGATCTTCTGCCTGAGGAGCGTGCGACTCATCACCAAAGAGACCATTTAAATCAGGTTCCACTTTGTCTGTGACATGATCTTCGCTCTTTTTACGCTCGAGACGCACCCAATATACTGCCGCAGCAATAAGTAGAATGCCTATTAAGATATACACAATGACCATAATATTTCTGTTTTCCTAACCTATTAAAACATGGGAAATAATGATTGCTGTCTCGTATTCACATAACATTGTGACAAGACTTCTAAATATTACCCTATTTTTGAGATTTTTACCGCATCTCTCGTATTTTATTTATCAGAAGGTACTGATCCTACCACTGTCCCTGCCACCATATCATAGAGCGTACGACGGTAAAGAGGATCGCGCAGAGCCCATAATACCGTTCCCATGAACAGAAAGATCCCCACAAGTGGAATAGATGTTAAAAACTGTAATCCTAAAAAGAATAGTATCGTTCTCACCGCAATACTATTCCAAGTCAGATTCTTTCCAGTTCGCAAACTAAAAAGACGAATTTTAAAGAGTCGTTTACCAATCGTTGCCCCATAATAGCGCTCTTGTACTGCAAAATAGAGGAAGTAGAGCGTGACGTACCAAGGTCCTATTGTTTTTAAAATCTGCATTGATAATGCTTCAATCTTTGGGCTTGCCAGCATCTGTTCCAATGAACCGCCTGATTCATTAAAAAGCGCAACATACTCATTAATGAAATCGAGATTAATCAATCCCATATTCGCTAAAATATTCGACATAATGAGTTGAAATAGAATCACAAACAGCAAAAAGTCGATGATATAAGCCCCTAGGCGTTTTCCTAGACCAGCAGGTGTAAATCCCTCAAGATCCTTCGGCAACAACATCACTTTTAATTGTGATAAGGTTTGTTGTAACTCCTCTAATGAGATCTCTTGTCGTTCCTGATCTTGCTGACGATTATCCTCGAAAGAGGAAGCGTCATCATGCGCTGCTTGATCCTCTTCTCTCTTGCTACGACGTGAGTCTGCAGACTTCTCTGCTTCTCTCGCTTGGTGGTCCGTAGAGTCAAGCTTTGGAGGAGTACTCATGAAGGTTGATTCAAGAGGGGTCACCTGCAACTTTAACCCATGTTGACGAAAGAAGCTCTCTAACCCCGCAACCTCTTCTTGACTAGCAGACTCCCGAAGCGTTACGCCCTCTGGCGCAAACCATTTTGCAACATCTTCCGGGGGTACTCCGTAGGCTTTTGCCACACTTAAAATTGCCGATTCTTGGGTATACCCTGGAAGCATTTCTCCGCTAAATCTCACGCAATATTTCTTCACGTTGTCTGGATTCATCTGACTCATGTTTTTCCTACTATTTTAGTGTTTCGGGATCATTTAGTGACCAGTGATCCCTCAGTTATTTTAAATTAAACTAGTGCAATCCTCTACTTATCGCCCCAGCGCATCATTAAATCATGGGGAACCTCAAGCTGATCTAAAATTCTTGCCACCATAAAATCAATAATATCCTCCACCGTTTCAGGACGGTGATAAAATCCGGGATTCGCTGGCATAATTTGAACATTCATTTTGCTCAATGTCAGCATATTTTCTAAATGAATTTGATTAAAGGGTGCTTCACGAACCACTAACATTAAATGTTTTCGCTCTTTAATCATCACATCTGCAGCTCGTTCAATCAAATTATTCGATTGCCCTGTCGCGACTGCTGCAAGCATTCCCATAGAACAAGGACAGATCACCATCGCTCTCGCCGTATTCGACCCCGAAGCTAAAGGTGCCGTCCAATCTTTTTCACTATAAATATTTAAGAGATCTTCATCTTCAATCGCAAAACGCGCCATTAAACGTTTCTTTTGCTCGCTTAAAGAACTTCCTAAATGAATATCCATCTCTAATGCTAATACCATCAAGGCAGCATTCGTTAAAAGCACATTGACGGGATAACCCTTTTCCGTCAACACCTCAATTAAACGCAACCCATATTGCGCACCAGAAGCCCCCGACAGCGCAATACTAATCCGGTCTTTCTCACGATATGGCTTGACTGGAACAGTAAATTCTTGACTCATCTCGAATCCTTTTCTAACGATCTAAGCCCGCTCAAAATATTGACCTATGACTTAGCAAAAAAGCGCTCCATGAAATAACTTCATAGAACGCTTTCATTAATTGATACAGTTATGCGTTAAGCGTTGCTTCTTCTTCAGGAGTACAGAGGGTAAAATCCACATCTTGCTCACTAAAGAGATAGCGTTTACCACAAAACTCACAATCCACAAACACCGTCCCCTCTTGTTCAGCAATAATCTCTCTTAACTCCGTTTCACCGAGATGATAAAGCATTGTTAAGGAGCGCTCTTTAGAACAGTTACACTCAAAGTGATAATGGTCGGGTTCAAAAACACGTACCGCTAATGCTTCATCTGTCTCATAAAGACGATATAAAAGCTCTGAAGTTGGCAATGTTAAAAGCTCTTCATCCGTCGCAGTTTCTGCTAGCAAAATAGCCCGGTTAAAGAGATCCTCATCATGTATTTCTCCCGGCAGGCGTTGAATCATCAGTCCCGCTGCAGCTTCACTAGACGTCGCTAAAAACAGTCTTGTTGGAAGCTGCTCAGAGGTTTCAAAATACTGTTCAATCACTTTTGCAATAGACTCTTCAGTCAATGAAACAACCCCTTGATAGGGCTGTTTAAAGTGATCAGCATCAATGGTAATGACCACATGACCATCACCGCAAAGTTCTTTCAATGTCTCTAAACCTTCCACATCACCATCAATTTTTGCCGTTGCCCGAAGTCCATGGAGATGATTGACCTGAACCACTAAAAGGCTCACAGGACCATTCCCTTGAATTTGGACCGTTAATCGTCCTTCAATCTTGATGGTTGCCCCCAATAATGCCGTCGTTGCAATTAATTCTCCTAGCAACTTTTCAACATTTTTAGGGTAGTTTCGGCGCACTAAATGCTCACGCCAAGTGTGTTCCAATAACACTCGCTCACCCCGTATAGGGAGCTTATCAAAGATAAAGCGATCTAATAGATCGACAGTTTTCTCTTTATTATTAATCATTCTGTTCCTCTCTGTTCTCAGTCATCTCTTCAAGTCTCTTCACGTTCACCATTAAGATGCGTTTATCATCCACATCTAATACAGTAAAACGGAAACCCTCGATATCTAAGGAGTCACCCTTTTCAGGCAGGCTGTCAAACTGATCGACCATCAACCCACCTAACGAGCTATAATCACCATCTTCATCGACAAGACCGCGAATATTGAGTGTTTGTTCAACTAACAAAAGGTCGCACCCAGCATCGATATTCCACTCATCATCTGACACTTTCTCCACAGAAAGACCTTCATCTTCATCTGGGAACTCACCCGCAATTGCCTCAAAGACATCTAATAATGTAATAACGCCCTGAACACCACCAAAGTCATCGGTTACAACTACCAAGTGCGCCTTACTATCACGGAAAATATCCATCATTTTCAGTACACTTGTTGAACGGTGTGAAAAGATCACAGGTTTAATACTTCGCTCTTGAATTTCGCCAAACTCAATGAGATCCATCACCACATCCTTTGATCTTGCGACACCTTTGACGTTATCTAACGCACCATCACATATCGGAAACTGATTATGGGGATTCTCATCTAAGCTTTCAAGGAGCTTCTCTTTTGAATCTTGTTGATTAATCCAAGAAATCTCATTTCTTGGGGTCATGATTGAACGAATTGTTCGCTCTCCTAACGTTAGAACACCACTCACCATGTTTCGTTCATCTTCCCCAAATAAAATGGGCATCTCTTCATCTTTATTCTCTTCACTATCCTCTTCGTCAGACTCATCCGGCTGATTACCTAACATGCGAAGCACCATATTGGCGGTTCTTTCCCGACGAGAATATTGATTGTAGACATTCTCCTGCTTTCGATTAATCCACTGATTCATAATCTCAATAAAGAGAGAGAATCCAATCGCCGCATAAATATAGCCTTTCGGAATTTCAAAGCCAAAGCCTTCCACAACGAGCGTCAAACCGATCATCAGAAGGAAGCTTAAACAGAGAACAACAATCGTGGGATGCTTATGAACAAAAATCGTCAATGCTTTTGCGGCAAAGATCATCATTCCCATAGAGATTGTTACCGCTAAAATCATCACCCACAGATAGTTGGCAATACTCGTTGCCGTAATAACAGCATCAAATGAGAATACGGCATCTAATACAATAATTTGCGCGACAATCGGCCAAAATTTTGCATAGGTTTTGGATCTATTATTAAAGTCGACTTCACCCTCAATTCGTTCATGAAGCTCTCTTGTGGCTTTTTGAATCAAGAAAAATCCCCCGAGAATCATTATAATGTCTCTGTAGGAGAAACTGCCGAGAAACTTTAGCAGGTTATTGAAAGAAAAAGTCGCATAGTCATTAGGGTCAGCATAAATAGGATCGGTCAAAGTGATCAACCATGTCATGATTGATAGTAATCCGATTCGCATGACTAATGCTAAGGAGAGCCCCACTACTCGAGCTCTACTGCGTTGTTTCGGTGGAAGTTTATTGGCAAGAATTGCGATAAAGATGAGGTTATCGATCCCTAAAATGACTTCTAATAGCAGAAGTATAACGAGCGATATCCAAACTGATGGATCCACAAGGGATCCCAAAAATACTTCCATGATTCTCCTTCTAAGAATGTATGGTATATAAGTAAAAAATAGTATTTCCTATTTTACACGATATTTTCAGAAATTTAATAGTAAAAAGAAGCAAATAACGAATGACAGAGACAACGAAAGACCGCAAAGCACATACACCGATGATGCAGCAATATTGGGAAATAAAAGATCGCTATCCCAACATGCTCCTCTTTTACCGCCTCGGCGACTTCTACGAGCTCTTTTACGATGATGCGAAGAAAGCCTCAAAACTCCTAGATATTACCTTAACGCAACGAGGAAACTCCGCAGGCGCCCCCATTCCTATGGCAGGGATTCCCCATCACTCTTCGGAGAGCTATTTGGCGCGATTACTCAAACAAGGAGAATCTGTCGCTATTTGCGAACAGGTTGGTGAAGTAACTGGTAAAGGCCCTGTTGAACGAGATGTCGTTCGGATCTTAACGCCTGGAACATTAACCGATGATTATCTCTTAGATGCGAAGAATGACAGCATTACTGCCGCGATATTTAAAGTGGAGGAGAAATGGTTAATTGCATGGATTAATCTTGCTGGCGCAGAATTCTCTCTCATGCCTCCACTCTCTGAAGAAGCGATGACCGCAGAACTGCTTCGCATCAAACCTTCTGAAATTGTCCATAGTGAATCCCTCAAAGTGCCGGGAAAAATCCGTCATCTTTGTCATTTCACGCCCTTTCCTGATTGGCATTTTGATCAACCACGAAATTACACTTTATTGTGTGAACACTTTAAAACACAGAGCCTACAAGGATTTTCACTTGAGCAAGATCATTTAGGTATCCATGTTGCCGGCGCCCTTCTCACCTATGTCAAAGAGACACAGAAAGATCCTCTAAGCTATATCAACCAAATTACGCTAGAGTCGATTGATGATGCCGTGATTCTTGATATGACCACCCGCCGGAACTTAGAGATTGAGCGCACGCTCTATGGAGAAACTGATAATACGGTTCGTGATCTCTTAGATGAATGCCAAACCCCCATGGGATCACGCTTACTCTCGAGATGGCTCAATCGCCCGCTTCGCGACCACCTTATTTTAAATGAGCGTCTAGATCTTATTGAATCTTTAGAAGCGAAAACGGCACACACCAAAATCCGCGAAGCACTACAAAATATTGGCGATCTGGAGCGTTTAGTGACTCGAATCGTCCTTAAAACGGCACGCCCTCGCGATCTCACACAGCTTCGTAAAATCTTACAAAACACGCCAGAAATTGTGGCTGAAATTAATCAGAACCAGAAACTCACCGCCCTCAATCCCCTCTGGCTTGAATGGTTACAACCTCAAGAAGAGCTCTGCACCTTATTGGAAACAGCGATTGTCGACGAACCACCACTACTTATTCGTGATGGTGGCGTGATTAAAACGGGCTACGATAACAATCTAGATGAACTGATTGAGCTCAGCACCAAGGGCGATCAATTCCTGCTTAACCTTGAAACAAGCGAGCGTGAACGCCTCTCAATTCCTACGCTTAAAGTAGGCTATAATCGCGTTCATGGTTACTATATTGAGGTTTCCAAACTTCATAGCGATAAAGTACCGACCGAATATGTCAGAAGACAGACACTCAAGGATGTCGAGCGCTACATCTATCCTGAACTGAAGGAATTTGAAAATAAAATTCTTTCCGCCAAAGAGCGATCTCTAGCACTTGAAAAAATTCTTTGGGACGAACTTCTCGATAAAATTGAGCCGCACCAAACAGCCCTTCGTCTACTGAGCGAATCATTAGCTAATATCGATATTTTCATTACCCTTGGATTGTTAAAAAATCGTTACAACTGGTGCCGCCCCATATTTAGTAAAAAGATCGGTATTGAGATCAAAAAAGGTCGTCACCCTATTGTCGAACGCACCTTAAATCGCCCATTTATTCCCAATGATCTCTCGATTAACCCACAATCGAACATGCTGATCGTGACAGGTCCCAACATGGGAGGAAAATCAACCTATATGCGCCAGACTGCTCTCATTGCATTGATGGCACATATTGGCTCTTTTGTCCCGGCAGACCAAGCAACGCTCGGCCCGATTGATCGAATATTTACCCGTATCGGCGCTCAAGATGACCTCAATTCTGAACAATCAACCTTTATGGTAGAGATGACAGAAACAGCGACAATCCTTAACTACGCCACTGATCAAAGCTTAGTTTTAATGGATGAAGTGGGACGAGGAACTTCAACATTAGATGGTTTATCACTCGCTTGGAGTGCGGCGGTCTATCTGACGGAAAGCGCGAAAGCAATGACCATTTTTGCAACGCACTATTTTGAGATGACTGAGCTTGAAGAGCTCTACGCTACCGTCAAAAACCTCCATCTTGATGCCGTAGAATATAAAGATGAAATTATCTTCATGCATGAAGTAAAACCGGGAGCAGCCTCTAAAAGCTATGGTTTACAAGTTGCGGCTCTGGCTGGTGTTCCTAAAACAGTCATTAAAGCGGCTAAAACAAAACTCTCAGAACTCGAGAAAAGCTTCTTAGCAGCATCCGTTAATCAAGCTCATAATCCTGACAATAAAGCAACCGCTCCCAAAGAGGCTAAAGCGATAGAAAAACCTACAAAAGTACCAAGCCCGCAATCAGAGCTACCGCTCTTCATGGAAGCTCAACCTTCGGAAGTGGAAGAAGAGATTCGCAACGTTGATGCCAATGATCTCACTCCGAGAATGGCACTAGATCTGATCTACGCTTGGCAGAAAAAATTACGTTAAATATTAACGCCCTCTTAATTAAGAGGGTTGTTTCATTGTAAATGCGCATTTTAACTTTTTGGATTGCAAATTGCGTCAATCAAACAATAAATACCGGCGAAGCCTCATCTCGCCGGTATTTTTATCTGTAAAAATAAAACAAAATAATGCCGGATCATCAGCTACAAGAAACATAATTAACGTTCTATCTGACATCATGCTAGCTAGTTTGCTTCACTTCATCTTTGTAATATATTTTCATCTTTTCCAAGCTAGATCAAAGCTAGGTCGAATGCTTGCATGCTTTAAAAAATCCCGAGCCCGCAAATAGACGATTTTTTCTCATTTAAAACATTCTCAGTGATTTACTGATAACAAAATCAATAAAATTTGAGCAAACAGATCAATCATAATATTACCAAAATGCCGGTATATCAGCTTCCAAGAAGCACAACTATAGTGATATCCATCCAACATAATGCAAACTATTTTAGAATTATTGCCCCCTAAAAGATCTATTGTCATTGCTGGCACGCGATCAATAAAAAGCGCTCGAACATTCTCCCCAGCCGCAAATCAGCTTTAAAAGAATCTATCATTTAAATAACTTAACCCCGATTTCACGACATATCCGGCATCTTGCAAGCACTTTTAGATCGCCAATAAAACTGGTTAAAATCATCAAACCTTGAAATCTATAGATTTTGCCCTCAGATTATCAAAATCTAGTTTCTAAAATTATAAAAATAGGGAATGCTATGACGCAGTTACTCAATTATAAAATCACGACGCCGGAGGTTGAAAAACACCCAATTCCGATTCTTCTTATGCACGGTCTATTCGGCGATATGAACAATCTCGGCATGATTGCTCGCGGTTTAGAAGAATATACAACGATTCAAATCGATGCCCGAAATCATGGTGAATCGTTCCATAGCGATATCATGAACTATGATGCGATGGCGGAAGATATCGTGAAGCTACTCGATCATCTCGGCATCGAAAAAGTGATTTTAATCGGTCATTCCATGGGCGGAAAAGCCGTTATGACAGTGACAAAGCTGATTCCTGAAAAAGTCGATAAGCTCATCATTATCGATGTCGCGCCGGTGGCTTACCAAGAGCGCCGACATGATGAGATTTTGGCAGCACTGAAAGCTGTAAATGCCAGCAATATCACAGATCGCCGGGAAGCGGCTGATCTTATGCGAGAATATATTACGGAAGGTGAATTTGTGATTCAATTTCTTCTCAAATCATTCCGTGATGGCAAATTCCGCTTTAATGTCCCTATTTTAGATGAAAAATATGACACGATTTCAGGCTGGAATCCGATTCCTCAATGGGATGGGAAAGCCTTTTTCGTTATTGGTGGCGATTCTGGTTACGTCACAAGAGCCTATCAAGCTGAAGTCCAAGCACAATTACCGAACTCCTCGGCCATTGTCATCGCCGGCGCCGGACATTGGGTTCATGCACAAAAGACCGATTCTGTCGTGAAAGCAATTCTCAACTTCTTAGCAAAAAACGAATAATAGCCACCGTGCAAAGCATATAAAAAAAGCCCCGAAATCTTCCTCACCAAGAAGCTTTTCGGGGCTTTTACACACTTGTTTAAAATACCGTTTTTCAGTCGAATCATTTCGATTTAAGAAAATTACTTCAATTGCTGGCACGAAATTGATAAACAGCATGCAAGCATTCTCCCCAGCGATGAATCAGCTTTAAAAACGTCTTAATCTAAATCCTTAAACAAACTCTAAAACCCTTACACATTCTCATCAGCCATTGCCGGCATAATGATCTCTTTTACACAAGTTGCCGGTGATGTTGCCGCAATAAACTGAATTGCCGACAACACATCTTGCAAAGGAATCAACGAATAATCACTCTCTTCTAACACCTGCTTCACCGGCAGATCAATCTCAAACTCCGTCGCTAAATACCCTAAACTCAATACAGAAACACCGATCTGATCTTTACGCACAATTTCTCTTAAAGATTCTGCAATTCCTTTCAAACCAAACTTCGTTGCGGAAAACACTAATTCTGGCCCCTTATGATTTGGCAATCCCCAAGTGGAACCGACCAAAATAATCTTTGCATTCGTTGATAACCGCAAATTGGGTAGTAAGGCTTGGATATTTAAAATTGCTGCCGTAATATTTGTCGTCACCATTGTCGTGACGTCCTCTGCCGGCACAGACTCAAAGTCATAAGCCTCACTAAAAGCCCTCTCTTCCCAAATCCCGACGTTATAAATCAAAATATCCAAAGACCTTGTTCCTAAGATTTGCGTAACTTTTTTCACAGACTCAACAGGATTAGCTAAATCTGCCTGAATCCAATATCGACCTTTCATCTCATTGACCAAGGCTGGTGCCGTTCGTGAAACCCCAAAAACAATCTCTTTACTCGTGGGAAACTGCTTAAATATCGCGGCTCCTAACCCCCTGCTCACGCCATATACTAAAATAGTTCGTCCTTGCTGAATCTCTGCTGCCATTTATAAACCTCTAAAAATTATCTAGCCTGAAATTATCCATGACAATAGCATTTCAAGCGACCTAGACGTCAAGCAAAAAACCCATTTCATAAAATATCTCACTTTCCCATTGACAAAAAACCCCTAAAACTCGTAGAATACTCCTCTTGAGCCGGAGTGGTGGAATGGTAGACACGGGGGATTCAAAATCCCCTGCTTAATAGGCGTAAGAGTTCGAGTCTCTTCTTCGGTACCAAATTTTAAATATAAAAGCTTGCATATCAATGGATTGCAAGCTTTTTTTATTTCAGGGGACACAAAAGGGACACTCTTTTATTAGAAAGCCAATACAGCATAGCTCCTCCCCCCCCCCTCTTATAGCTCACAACAATTAAGGGGTCTATCGAGGAGGAGTAATCATGGCTTTTATGATTAATTTTAAGCTTCTATTCGTTCTCTTAATGCAAAAGAATACTCAATCATCGCCTTTTCTTGGCACCTTAGTCTCGCAATCCATATTTTCAATATATGAATTATTGTTAGATTGGACTAAAAAGACAATTTTAATATTTAGTTCACGCTCTTCTTCAATGAAATTCTGCTGAACTTTTCTTACTATTGCTCTCGCTTCTTCTGCTGTACTTCCACTCATAGTTATTCCCCTCTCAGTTTTAATAGAGCCAGAAATATAACCTATCCATATTCTTGATTAATCTAATTTTTTAAGTCTTTCTGCCAAATCTAATAAATAATCTACTTTAGCTTTGTCATCTTCTGATATCGCTTTTGCTATTTCTAACTTCAAAGCTGTTAGCTCACCAGGCTCTGATTTATCCAATTCTTTTTTTATAGTTTCCTCTAAAGCGATATTTTTTGCCGTTTTTCTAATATGCCGCTCTCTAATTTTCTCGGAAGCATGTTTATACGAATATCTTATAAGTTTTATAAAAATGTAGATAATCCCTACAATAACTATAAAAAATATTACTACCATGAAAATACGTTTCTGGTTTTTAATTGCTATATCTTTCTCCAGCTCTTCCTCTATTTCCTTTAAATAGATCTGAGCTTCTTTAGTTTTAGTATCTAAAAGTACACTATAAGTCTTTACTAACAAGCCATTTCCAAAAACATCTAAATTAAAAGATATAATTCCTTTTTTATAATCTTCTGTTGGAAAATATGGGCTATTGGAATAACGCTTAGGATTAAGAGAAAAAACAATATCGGTTAATGGTCGGATATGATTTGCATGACTAGGCAAAAAATCAATCCTATAACTTGCACTAGGTTCACCAGAACAACTTGTCGGTAAATTATAATTTGTAACGTAATTTAATGGCTCTAAATTAGTTAAAAACATATAAGTGTATGTACAAAGCTCAAAAATTGGTTGAATAACAATATCAATATAATGATCTTCGTATGAATCCTGGATTACCCAACCACCATCAGTAATTTGAAATTCTGGACGAATAACTTCTCTTTCCAATGTACTAGAAACGCCTAAATTCAAGAAAAAAACAAGAATAAGAAAAAAACGAGAAAGCATTTTAAAACCCTAAATAAAATTTAGAATAATTAATTCAAAAACATATTAATGTCAAAAGTATAAAATGAATTTGAACCCCTATTTACATTTATACCACTACCCATCATATCTTTATTATAAATAAAGGATAGATTCATGACTAATTTAGATAAACAACTTAGGGGTCTTACTGTCGAGATCATCTGTGATTACTGCAAAACCAATTACCAGATTAGATTGACTGGATTTGGCGGTACTTATATTTGCGAATGTGGCTTTACTATTAAAACGACAGACCATAATAAAATATCAATGTGTCATTATAACTATACAAAATACGTTCATTGAAAAAGCCCCTTTCAGAGTAATAGAGGTTATATCATGGCTTTCATGATGCGTTTTAAGCTTCGATTCACTTTCTTAGCCATAGCTCGCTTCATCAGCTGTAATTCCACCCATAACTGTAATCCCCCCTAAAAAACCCGCCGAGGCGAGTTGTTAATTTTCAAATTGTAACTTTAGTTTTAGCACCAGCTAATAACTAAGCTATGAGATGAGCTCTAATCAACAACATCCCCAGATGCAACTCTAAACCCTCTTCCCTTTAGATCTTGAGTTATCAGCTCTAATTCATCCACACTCATGTTTTCCTTTAAAAAAGACACTAGCACCGATAAGCCATTCTCTTTCACTTTTGATTCAATAGATCTATTTATACGCTCAAGCTCTTTTTTGACTACTTCAGGCATTTCACTGCTTCTCGTTATCTCGCAAGCCTTTTCTGCTGTAATACCATTGCTACCCATACTTACACCTCCCATTAAAAGTGCAATAAATGGAATCCTACTCTGGCGTTACTTTGTTAATGAATTCACTTGTGATGATCTATTCAAGCGAGCCCTATTGAGAATATCTGTATTGTGCTCACGAGCACGTTTTTCGACAGATGTTTAGATCGCTTTTTTTGTGCTTTCTTCTACTCCCTGACATTTATCCTTCTTTCTTCCTCATTGAGTGGTAAAATATCCTGATCTAAAGTCGTAACATTTACCGTTATGCTTTAGCTTTTACCAATCATGATTAGTGAGGTTTTATGAAATTATCCAAATTATTAATGGCAATCTCCGGTTCTATGCTTATCTCTGTTGCAACTGCAAACACGACTGATGTTTTAAAACCATTTCCCGCGGCTGAAGCTGATGAAACTCGCTACGTGATCGAATTACCACAATTAGCGGATGAAGATGCGGTTAAAGTTCAACTCATCGCTGGTAAAACCATTGAAGTTGATTGTAATGTTCAACGCTTTGGCGGCGAAATTAGCGAACAAGACCTTGAAGGTTGGGGATATAACTTTTATAAAGTTTCAGAATTAACCGGCCCGATGTCCACCATGATGGCTTGTGAAGATGAGAGTAAACACGATGCATTCGTGAGCATGAACGATATGCCTCTTATTCGCTACAATAGTAAATTACCAATTGTGATCTATGCGCCTAAAGATGTCGAAGTAAAATATCGTATTTGGCAAGCTGATGTCTTAGAGATGAAGGCTTTAGAAAAATAATAAGCTGCAGTCATCAAGCATTCAGATATAGAAATATAGAAAGCGATCTTTTAATAGATCGCTTTTTTCATGCAAGGTATTCAAACTATTATTTTGAAACTACGGCATCTTTTATAATGAAAAGACATCTGCCATTACTCGCTTTTTTAATTTCGGTTAGCGCCCCTTCAAATGAGATCAACTGCCCGGTACCAAATAGCAATGTCTCTTGAACGTGCTTAAAGCTTACTCCAAGGCTAACCTCTTTATCCGCATCTATCATTACCATGCTTCCCTCATCACTATATTTTGTACTATGAGATAGACTCGTCACTCTCCCTCTAAAAGAGGTATTTTGCCCAAGCCACTTTGTATTCGCACTGCTTCGGTTAGCTTTCCAGTCATTACAAATTTGTGAAGTAGAACCCTCTACGAGTACCTTTTTAGGTTCTATCGAAGGAAGATCGCTTTTTTCTAACTCGGCGGTCTTACTCTCCTCAATCATCGCTAGAACTTCAGGAACCTCTTCAATCTGACGATTCTCATTTTCCTCTTTATCTTCCGTCTCCATCTTAGATGCGACCAATTTTGGGGTTGCTGAGGGTCGTGTATCTAATCCCTCATTTACAGTTTTACAACCCACCAGTAACACTGCGATCATAAACGCTAATAGCGATTTAACATTGATTAATTTCATTAGGTATCACGGCTCTCAAGGCGCCTTAAAATAAACAATAGCCATCATTATATCGAAGATATTCTACTCGTGTGAAGTTAAAGACCATCCTCTATCCCCTACCACCACACAAGCGCTTTTTAGAGAATCGGTAAGACTACAATGAATCGAAAAATAAAAATAATCTATAATCATTCCCATTTTAAAAATTTAATAACTACGTAAGTCATGATGGGGGATTCTTCAATGGCTGTAATTAAGTTCAAACATCTCTATACACTCCTCTTATTAAGCTTACTACTGATAGCACCAATTTTCTCTCAGACACTATCTGAACACGAAGTTAAAGCTCGCATAATAAAAGAATCTATCGCGAGCTATCGGGGTCAATGTCCTTGCCCTTATCATAAAGCTCGAAATGGTAGCCAATGTGGAAGACGGAGTGCTTATAGCAAACCCGGCGGA
>JASLEF010000059.1 GCA_030151245.1 Ignatzschineria sp.
AAATCTATTCTCATCACGAGTGTCGAGCTCGATGGCGAATTTTATATCTTTGGTTATAGTGATGCAGAAAAATGCACCTTTAAAGTCCCTTATCAAATGATCCCCATTCATTTTGGAGGGACCGGTGATATCTTCACCTCTCTTATGACCAATGAGATCATCGAGAACCCTACGGCAACGCTGCAATCCAAAGTGGAACGTTCTGCAAAAATAATGAGTGATATCCTTATTCAAGAAGCAAAACGCCCGCGGGAAGTCATCGATGAGGTTTACCTCCAAAATTACCTCCCTCAGCTTCAAAATGCCCATCAAGTTACGGAATAAACCTTTCTCAAACAGATGAAGGCATTCATTGCTTGCTGTCCCTTTAAAGCCCCTCATATTCTTCACATTACTCTCAATGCGCTCACAACTTCAAAGTATCAATTATAAAAATGAACTCCTTGCCGGTCTCACGGTTGCGATGACGATGATTCCAGAATCCCTCTCATTTGCAATTTTAGCAGGATTACCTCCCTTAACAGGCTTGTATGCTGCCTTTTTAATGGGCTTAGTAACCGCTATTTTGGGAGGAAGACCCGCAATGGTTTCAGGGGGTGCCGGTGCCACGGTCGTGGTATTAATCGCACTTGCGGCACTTCATGGAGTTCAATATCTTTTCGCCGCCATTATTATCGCCGGTCTCATTCAAATCCTTGTCGGCATTCTTAAATGGAGCCGCTTTGTTCGACTCATTCCTCAACCGGTAATGTATGGATTTCTTAATGGACTCGCGGTAATTATCTTTATGGCACAAGTGGCGCAGTTTCAAACTCATGAGGGAGGAATTACCGAGTGGCTCACGGGATTGTCGCTTTACATCATGATAGGCTTAACATTACTAACTATCTTTATCGTTTGGGTCTTCCCTAAATTAACACGGGCAATCCCCCCTTCTCTGGTTGCGATTTTAATCGTATTTGCGATAGTCTATTTCTTCAATATCGATACCAAAAAAGTCATTGATATCGCGACGGTTAGTGGTTCTTTACCAACATTTAATATTCCCGAAGTACCTTTGACCTTAGAGACATTTATACTCGTATTGCCATTCTCACTGGTTATGGCAGGCGTGGGGTTGATTGAATCATTGCTCACGCTTAACATCGTGGATGAACTCACTAATACCAAAGGCAATACTCGCCGAGAATCCATCGCACAAGGTAGTGCTAATATCGTTAATGGCTTCTTTGGTGGTATGGGAGGATGCGCGATGGTGGCCCAAACCCTGATTAATTTAGAGTCGGGTTCTAGAAGCCGACTCTCCGGGATTATCGCAGCTTTCACAATCTTACTCATTATCCTTGTGGGCGGTCCTTTCATCGAACAAATCCCCATGGCCGCACTCGTCGGCGTCATGATGATGGTGGCTATCTCTACCTTTAAATGGGTCTCTTTCAGATTGATCAAGCGAATGCCTAAAGGGGATATTGCAACACTCTTTATTGTCACAGCTATTATTATTATCACTCATAATCTTGCGGTTGCTGTATTCATCGGAGTTATAATGGCCTCTTTAATGTTTGCTTGGAATAATGCCATCCGCATTCAAGCAACAACTTCAATAGACGATACCGGCAGAAAAATTTACACCATCCACGGTCCCCTCTTTTTCGGTAGTTGTACCCATTTTACAGAAATTTTTTTGATGAACGAAGATCCTGATAGGATCGTTCTTGATTTCACTCATTCCAGAATCGTTGATATGTCAGCCATCGAGGCTCTCAAAAAGATTGTTGATCAATATGAGCATCTCGGGAAGCAAGTCACCTTTAATCATCTCAACCAAGAGAGCTGGCGAGTATTAAAATCGAGTCAGATGTTTCAGGATTTCTAAAACTTTTTCATTAAACTGAAAAGATAAAGGAGCTTTTTCAATATGACTCATCACATAGATGACTTCGCTCACCAAGTTTACGCAATTATCGCTACAATTCCCGAAGGGAAAGTCACAACCTACGGCACGATCGCTCGCCTTGCCGGCATTCCCTCTTATGTCCGGCAAGTCTGTGCGGTTCTACGCAATATCCCAAGCGATAGTACGCTTCCTTGCCATCGCATCATCAGTGGACAAGGAAAGATCTCCGTCACCGGAGAGAGTTATCAACGCCATAAAGCAGCGCTGTTGAAAGAAGGGATTGTCTTTAATCAAAATGATAAAATCGATTTCAAAATATTCGGGTGGAATTATCCTTATTAAATAGCTGCGGCACCTCTTTTAACAACTCTGCCATATTCTTTGGATAATTATATAAAGGATCATCATCTTGAACATTGCTGAGTAATGCCAAAACAAAATGAGTAAAGACTCCTCAAAAGTTCCTCAAAGGATTGAGATTTCGTCATAAGATTTAATCTCTAATTTAATCTCTAATGTAGTTTATTTTATAATTAATTTCTCTTGCCATAAACTCATCCCATAGACATTTCCCATAAATCGGTCGATAACATCTGTTTTTCGGCATGTCGTGCTAATATATTGATAAAAATGAAAAATCGACACGTTTGGAAGACGTGTCGATGGCATATACGGATCAGATATCGGCTTATCAATTAGAGAAATTAGAATCTTTCACAGCTCAATTTAAAAGGGCCTTTTGAAACCGTATCTAAAGACCGCATTAATAGATTTGATTCAGCATCATCAGGGATATAGAGATGAATCCCAATAATCTGTAGGGATACATTGCCTCTAACAGAACAACCATTATTCTGAAACTTTGGATTATTTAAATCAGCCTCAATATCAAAACGATACATGGCACCTAAACGGTCATTATCGCTCATCTCATCAGTATAATCATCTAGTACAAAACGAATACCATCCGGAAGACCGAGTGGATCACGGCTCTTTTTATCAGGGGCAAACTCAAAGCGATAACCATACATATCATTCGGTTCGTAAATGACTTCTCCACTCAATACTTGAGAACCAACAAGATACACAAAGTTTTCACTACTATAGGCGATGTTAAAAGGAATCTCCTCAACGCCTCCCTTTAAAGTCTGATTTTCACTGGTTTTAGCCATATTATTGCCAGTGAAAGCATCATCACAACCAAATTGTAGCTGTTGTTTTTTCTCTAAATCAAACCCGATCGTGATTCGATCGACCTTCTCTCCTTTTAAAGACTTAGCCGCTAAATCATGGTATTTATGAGGATCACAATTATACAGACCATCCAGAACCCAATCTTCCCCTTCTTGACTGACCATTCCCTCTCGCCATTTTTCAGTCGCTTCGTAGCTAGTAATGGCGGAGCTTAATAATACTTCTCTATGTCCTTCTGCGCGTGAGCCAATAAATAGCTCATATACCGCCGGATCATATGCATTACCGCACATCCAAAGGCAATCTGCATAATAGCTAACAGGTCCTGTTAGACCAAAGACAAGCTTATCTGTAGAGATATTATTTTGGTAATGGGAGAGATCCTGTGGCATAAACTGACACTTATCGGATAGTGATACCGTAAGCGTATCTACTCGGTGTCCTGCATAGCCCATCTCAATTGCACAATCTTCCACTAAATAGTGTTTGGTTTTAAAATCTGTATCAGTACTACGCGCAATGCCGGCAATACTTTCAAAGTAAGCAATATCTGCCCCAATCATCTCAAAGCTAAAGAGTTCCTCGATCTTTTTAGCGGCAGAAAGTGCCGGTGATGATGTAGCAAGAGAGATTCCTAGACAAGAGACCAAAAACGTTGCAATTTTCAAAGGTTTTTTCATAGTGTCCTTTTGTGTGTTGATCACATCATTGTAATGTTGTTTAACTCAATATTCGTATTAGCTAGAGACTTAACAGCTCCCGGATCCGAGAGCTTCTCCATATTGTACAAAATAAGATCCTCCTTCTTATTTTACCCATTTGGCAGATAGCGATATTTGCGAAGCGTATCGGTAATCTCTTTGATGATCTGGACCAAAAGCTCATTTCCATCTGATCAACTATTGACTCATTCTCTGCCAGCATTTAATAAAAGGCAAGCGCTTGTGTTGCCATAGCTATATTCTAGGCAGAGTAATGTTATGATGTTGTTTTGGTCGCCCTTCAACGCCAAATTTTTGACAAAATATGCCAGATAATTCCTTTATAGTTATTGCGTTAACAGCTTTTCCATTTGAGATGTTGATTACAATGCCTCGTCATTATCCTGAAAAGTCATATAATCCTCCTCAGGGAGGCAGATTTAACTTAATCAACGTGAGGCTTTTTATCCTTATCCGAAAATGTCTGCATCAATGTAATTCCAACGCAAACTTCACCTAATTGCAAACGAAATACTAACCTATCTAGCCCTTTCCATCTTTCAAAACTGAATATAGTAGCGGGGTCTATTACATGCCACATATGTTCTTGTATATGTTTCCAATTATTTTCTTTTACAATTCGCGCAGAACTCATAAAAAAATATTGCTTCCAGCCTTTACGATTTAATTTTTGCACAAAGCTGACATACCCTTCATAGACCTTTTCATGAGAAATATACTCCTCATGATGTAAACTACTATGAACCATAATGGATTGAATACTCGCCATAATTTCTTCCCCGATTGTTCCTATTACTCTAAAAACATAAGGTATTTCTAATTAAGGTGGCTTGGTTATGATAGAGCGTTTCACCCTCAATTCCCTCTTCTTCTAACACTTGAAACTGTGTGCCGTGATGCGTGATTTTAGCAATAAGCCATTCTCGATTTAATGAATCATCAATGTGTTCACTTAACTTAAACCGATATCCCGCTTCACTTTGAAGAACATCGCTTTCGATTGTGGCAAGATTGAGATGCTTTCTTAGTGTCGATAATCGCTTACGAGAATAGCGTTCGCCGGTATCCTTTTCTTTATATCTGCCAGGATAATCGTAATAGAAATAGGGGCGATTTTGATTTTCAAGATCTGCATCTGCATCATGACTTAATGGGTGATTCGATTTTTTGAAATCATAATCCGCAAGCTTCACTGAAGAGTAACCAATTCGCTCTTGATAGGAGAGCGCATAGATGGATTCGACTGGACTGAATACGATTAACTTTTAATAAGGCTTATAGTCAAATATATCTTCAATATAGTTTTCATCAATTCTATAGCCTTTCAAAATTATATCAGTCTCTCTCTGTTCTCTAGTTTTTTTATTATTTTGTTGCTTTTCTAAAAATTTTTCTTTCTTTTCATCAAGTGCTAGCTTTTCATAATCCAGACCTACACTGTTGATATTATAATAGTGCTTAGATTCGAAGTCATAATCAATCATATATTGTACTTTTTCGTCATCAGCATATTTTAATTCGATATTTATACTTAAGATCAAATCCCCATTTTGCAAATCAAAATATAAGTGTTTATTAGGTCTATACATCTGATTTGACCACTCCTCTTCTGTTAGAACATAAGATGGGTCGGTAACTGTACTTCTCTCTTGGATATGTTTCAAATTATCTTCTGGGCTAATCCTTGCAACAAAA
>JASLEF010000069.1 GCA_030151245.1 Ignatzschineria sp.
CATATTCTCTTTGTTGCATGGTCATCTGTCCTTTAGCACTATGCGCTACTTTTTTTATAGTGATTGAAATTGTATTTCAGCACTCGCACAAATGCAAATGAAAATCACAATCATTTTGATAACTGTTAACATTAGAGAGGCATTAATATTGGAGGATCAGCTATTTTTAATAACTCTCTAGTAAATATCCCTCAAGCAACGGATTTTCTTCCCCCTAAAGTTTCATATTAAATCCCACACGAATGGTTCTTCCCGGTGCCGGAAAATGGGAACGAGTTAACGGATCAAGATAATATTGGTTCGTTAAGTTTGTTGCTACAACTTCCATTGAGGTTGTTTCATCAAAACTGTAATTCACCCAAGCATCTAACGTTGTCACTTTTCCCCAATGAATAGGCACGTTCGTTTGCCATGGCGCAATATCTCCAAAATTTTCTCTATCCGTATTTTTGGAACCGGCATGATGCAAAATTCTAGTTCCTAACTCTAGCTTCTCATTAAAAAATCTCCCACCCATCGTCAAGTTTATGGCATATTTCGGCGGCGTCATATTACGAAGATAGCTATTGTAAAACCCATCTTTTACACAACTATTAATACGCCCATAGTAAGGATCTTGAGAGATTGCCGTAGATTCATCACACACTTCATTTTTCAAGAAATAGGAGGCACTAAAATCTACAAAAAAACTCCCACTATCATAGCGGCTTTGAAGTTCTAACCCACTAATCCTCTGTTTATCAATATTTCGGAGCGAAAAGGCTTGATCACGATCGATCACATCCTTGATATCATTTCTGAAATAGGCTATTTTGAAATCTGCATAGTTCGCTGCTTCAAACCATACCGTTAAATCATGGAGATAACCAATTTCAATATTAGTTCCTCTCTCTGGTTTTAACGCCGTCCCGCGATAGACAGGAGCTGCTGAGAATCCAACGGTTGTTTCGAACATACTTGGCATGCGTTCCGTTTTAGCATAACGTGCATAAACTCTAGCATAATCTGAAAGCCACGCAGTTGCGGCAAGAACAGGCTGCCAACCACCACTATTACTCTGTTTTGAAATATGACCATAAGGATTCCCTGTAGTGGCTTTACTGATTTGTCGATATAATCCTGTGGCATGATTAGATTCCCGAGGTTTAGCGCCTTGACTATCCCATTCACCATTCATATAAGGATTATCTTCACGATGGTACTTTCCATCCTCTCGAACATACCAATCAGATTCCCCTCGATAACACTTTTTATAAAGCCCACCACAGTTCTCTGCTTTAACGGCTAATCCTTTAGAGGTGGCCCTATCTTCTATAAACTTATCTTCTGCCGCTTTATACTTCGCTAGAGCCTTTGCTGATAATTCACGATACTCTGGGGATCCAAATTGATAATTCGCAAATAGATACTCATTCTCTGCTTGATAAGCAGTTTCAGCATCAGTCAGTTCTTGGGTTTTCTCAATTTCATAATAGAGTTGAATACCTGGCACCCCCTTATCAGAATAGGCGAGATTTTTAGCCTCACGCTGTCTATTTAGTTGTTTATCATAAGACGAAAATCCATTCTTACTTGCGCCTAAACTCAACTCCAACCAAGATGTTGGTCGCCAATCAAAATTGAAGTTCATATCCCACTCTTTACGCCAACCTTCTCTTGGAATTGTTCTAAAAGAGGATCTTTTTCTTTCTAATGGATCTAAGTACCAATCATCATTAGAGCTCAATGTTTCATATTGATAGCTTCCACTTAAAGTAAGATCTAACTTTTCATGAAGCTCTGACTGATTACTCACCGTTGCACCCCATCGTTTATTTTTAGAGTTAGTGGCGGAGGTAGAGATCCATTCCATCTTGGAATAATCAGATATCGAAGAAACAAATTGTCGTGGATAACCGCCGCTACTATGCGTATCAAGGATGGTTCTTGTTCCCCATAAATTCGTTTCTAAATCAATATAAGGGTTATCAGGCTGCCATTGATGATTCAAATAAACAGCGGTTGTTTTAACTTCACTGAGTGGCCATTGCGGAAATTTCCCAATAATCTGCTCTCGAACATACTCTTTCTGAGCAGTTTCAGGTGCCGTATTAATCATATGGTCCAGATCTGATAAGTGATTAGCGACACGAGAAGGCATGATCTCCCCATACTTTCCCCAGGTATGACGAAAGCCTAGTTCAACAACATGATCATCATTCGGTTTCCAAGTTCCTTTCAATAAGAGAGATTGCATCTCGTTTGAAGTATTAGGTACTTCATCTCCAGGCTTATAAATTTCCGCTAAATGTTTCGTGTAATTATTCCAAAAATCGGCACGTTCTGCTGCATTCTCTCGATTATATTCTCCTCCGGAGTAATAATCTGTGCCATTTTTCCCAGAGTAATGATTCCCTTTTTTTCGATAAACATAAACGCCTAATAGGTCAAAATGATCCCATTTTTTAGCCACCGCAATCCGAAAAGCTTTATCATCCCCAAAACTATTCTGTCCTCCGGATCGAGGTTTTACCATCACCGCATTATCATAAAAAGAGAATAAGTAGGGCACATATCCTCCCAAAACATCCGGTAATGGCGCATTAAGATTGGGCATTTTTGGCTTTACAGAATTATTGCTCCCTTCGACCTTTAAATCAATCCCCCAATCTTTATCGCCCTGAATAATATCATGAATACCTAATGTCTTAATCGCGACAGCACCACCGACTGAACTGTTAATCCCTCGTGTTAAACTTGGTCCTTTTTCAACAGTGATTCCCCCAATTAACATCGGATCAATATAGTTACGATTATTAGCACCAGAATATCCGCGCCATACCGTAATCGCTTGTTCTGTGCCATCAACGGTGACCGGCACTCGACCTTGCCCTTGAATTCCGCGAATATTAGGATCAAGTGCGCCACTATTACGCGCATCTCCACTATTTACGCCCACCATTCCCTTAAATACATCTGCCGGTGCCGCGCCTTTAAAGCGTTCTACTTCAGTTTTATCTCGGTACACCGAAGAGAGACTCCGATCATAAACTTCATCATGTTTTTCCTGATGCCCTTTCCCCTCAAGCTGCTGCCCCTTTACAAGAATGCTCCCCAATCCTACTGTATTTATAGCATGATGAGATATTTCAAAGTCATCCTCCTCGAGCTCTGCAACCTCCTGAGCGAATAAAACCGGACTAGCCAATACGCAAGCAATAACCATTACTAACGGCTTCCAATGATACTGATTCTTCAACAACATATTTATTTCCTTTCCCTATAATTAATGTTCTATTTAGTAAATTAAATTTACTAATTTGGAACATTATCACAAGAAAAACTCATTTGCTATTGATTCTCATTTACATATGGTTTAATTTATCAAAAAGATGGAGTAACAATTGAAAATTCAAAGATGTAAGAAAAACAAATAGCAATAGCAGAATTCAATAAAAGAACCAACTAGAATATGATTCGCCCTTCAGGCCGGTAGAACTGTTCAAATTTCGCTCCCGTGACTTTCTGTCCCAGCATTCTAATGGGTTGATACATCTTATTCGAGTTTTCTTATCGAACTCTATTGCCGTAAGGATCGGTGACAATTTCCCAGTCGATCTCTCCTCGCTTATTCACAAGCGCTAGCGGCGTGCCGATTTGGTCTGTGTGGTAGTAATATTTTTTGAGCTTCTGTTTCTTCGCCTTTTCCGGCATAAAATCAGCTGTTATGCGCTCCTCCGTCATCTACATTGTAGCGAGACAATCGGTCATCTCTTGCGATAGATCCCCGGCATTGATCTCTTCTTCAACACGATTAAAGCGATCTTTCACCTGCTTTGGCAGCTTTATCCCTGTCTCTGTCTTCTCCGCTTCCATAATATCGCCAAGAGATTTTGAGGATTCCGGCAATGGTAAAGCTTGTTCTAAACGGATTAATGGTGCAAAACCTGAAGGATCGTAGATTGTATGGATTCTTTGTTCGTTAAGCTCTGTGGTGACTAACCGATCACCTTCCCAGCCATACCAATAGTGGGGTAAATCAATCAGCTTCCCATCACGATAGATCTCGCTCTGTTTCGAGATTCTTCTACCTAAGGGATTGGAATCCTCCCATTTTTAATCCCATTTAAAAGTAGAAGGTTCTCTAAGGTTTATTGAATCTGACACGGCGGCACAAATCCAATGGCTGAATGAGGTCTTTCGTTATTATTTTAGGGAGGATTACAATGTAACAACAAATTATAACCACTAATATTAGTTAGTCATATATAACCATGCAGATATTATATTTACTCATAAAAAAGAGATAAAAAAGGCTTCCAATGGAAGCCTTTCTACTTTCTATTAAGGGATTAATCCCCTTCTCAAAACTATATCCCCATAGGAAACAGCATCGGAATAAAGATAACGGCTATCGCCATCACGATTAAAACAAAAGGGACACCAATTTTCACAAAGTCGCCAAAACTATATTTACCGGGTGCAACAACAAGCGTATTAACAGGAGATGAAACAGGAGTCATAAAGGC
>JASLEF010000079.1 GCA_030151245.1 Ignatzschineria sp.
GAGGGTACAGAAGCGATCTTGATTCTTAATGAAACGCCATTTTATGGTGAGTCAGGTGGTCAAGTTGGGGATACCGGTATTATTGCCGGCGATGGTTTTGAGTTCTTAGTAAAAGATACTAAGAAGCAACAAGATATCTTCTTGCATATTGGGGTTGTGACATCAGGTTCACTTAAAGCATCTGATACTGTAACGGCAACGATTGATAATACTCGCCGTGAACTTATTAAAAAGAATCACTCAGCAACGCATTTGATGCATGAAGCATTACAAACACTTTTAGGCTCACATATCGAACAGAAAGGTTCACTCGTAACAGATGAACGCCTTCGTTTTGACTTCTCACACAATAAGCCTGTGACATTTGAAGAGTTACAAGCGATTGAGCGTGCTGTGAATGAAGCGATTATGCAAAATGCGAGCGTTGAGATCAACGAAATGGCGATTGATGCCGCTAAAGAGAGAGGCGCGATGGCACTCTTTGGTGAGAAGTATGGCGATGTTGTTCGTGTGGTAGAGATGGGGAATTCTATCGAACTTTGTGGCGGTACACACGTCTCTGCAACGGGTGATATTGGCCTCTTCAAAATCACACAAGAGACAGGGATTGCTGCAGGCATTCGTCGTATTGAAGCGGTTACTGGTGCCCATGCTGTAGAGATTATGCTTCAAGAGAGTGCAACGCTTCATGAATTAGGCTTAACGCTTAAAACAGACAGTGCCCATATCGTTTCTAAAGTAGATGCGGCATTAGATGAGAGCAAAGCCCTTCGTAAAGAGCTTGCAAATATTCAATCTAAACTCGTATTCGCAAACCGTGGTGAGATTCTTGCTAAAGCGGTTGAGATCAACGGTATTAAAGTGATTACGAGCCGTATCGATGGTGCAGATAACCGCTCGCTTCGTGAGTTGTGCGATAATCTGCAATCTGAAACGAAAGGGATTACCCTTTTAGTAGCAGAAGTTGATGGACGTGTTGCACTGGTCACTAGTGTCGATAAAGCACTGACCTCTCAACTTAAAGCCGGCGAGCTTCTTAATGTTGCGGCAACAGAAGTTGGTGGAAAAGGCGGCGGTCGACCTGATTCAGCAACAGGTGGTGGTACTGAGCCTGCGAATATTCAAAAAGCAATTGATAGTGCTCTTAACTGGATTAAATCAAAAATATAGGGCTCTAACCCTTTCATATCAAACTAAAAACTTTTGAAACCATAAAACGGTATTGTAATACTATACAATGCCGTTTTTTATCGTTATTATTTTAAGACGATAAGACGACTATAACAATTATAGAAAAGCCAAGGGAAATAGATTCATGTCAATTATTCAAAGAGAAGCGCTCCTCGCTTATGAGCCACAATTAATCCAATACCGCCGTTATCTTCATCAACATCCTGAGCTCTCTTTTGAAGAGACAAAAACACAGGAATTTATCACAAAAGAGATGTCAAAACTTGAACATGCAGTCATCTCTCATCCTGTGGGAAATGCTATTTTAGTAAAATTTATAACAGGAAAACCGGGCCCTAAAATTGGACTTCGAGGCGATATTGATGCATTAGCAATTGAAGAGGATCGTGACGATATTGACTTTAAATCTAAAACACCAGGAAAAATGCATGCCTGCGGTCATGACGCACATACCGCAATGCTTATGATGGCATGCCATTATTTCAATGATCACTTTGACACACTCACAGGGGAAGTATGGGCAATCTTCCAGCATGCAGAAGAGGTTCTTCCTGGCGGTGCACAAGAACTTGTAGCAACAGGTCTTTTTCACGAATTAGACTTCATTTATGGACACCATCTTTGGACGCTCCTCCCCACCGGAACAATCGATCTTAAAGTCGGGGCTGTAACTTCGAACACTGATGTATACAGTGCCAAAATTTTTGGGAAAGGAGGACATTCATCAGAACCCCAGAACTGCATTGATCCTGTTGTGATTGCTGCACAAATTGTCAGCCAAATGCAGACGATTGTCGCACGCCAAATTGCCCCTTTAGAGGCAGGAGTATTAAGTAATACTTATATTAATGCGGGGCGTAAAAATGCGCTCAATGTTATTCCGAGCTATGCAGAAATTGGAGGCAGTGTTCGTTCTACAACACCAGAGATGCGCGAATTATTCCAAAAATCTATTACACGAATTATTCAATCAACCTGTGATAATTTCGAAGCTCATTGTGAAATTGATTATCAGCTAGGATATGGCATGACGAATAATGATCCTGAAAAAACGGCTTTTATACGTGAATTTGCCACTCAAATTCCAGAAGCAAATGTCATTGCTAATCCAACTTATCTTGCAGGGGAAGACTTCAGTGCTTTTGCTGAGATTATTCCTGCCACGTTTGCCTTTATTGGCGTAGGTAACACTGAAAAAGATTGTATCTATCCGCATCATCACCCTAAATTTAATATGGATGAAGCAGGATTTCTTCTAGGTCTACAGATGTTTGTGAATGCGGTGGTCAATTACCCTGTATACTTTAAGAAATAATAAACTTGAAGTAATAAAGTTAATCATTAAATGCTACAGCTCTCTTTATGAGAGCTTTTTTATATCGATACACTCCTCGCATATTTACCTGTTCAAATCACTTTCCCATTATCCACTCATGAAAAGATCACAACAGCGCTCATCTGCCTTCTCGTTATTAACGAGCTAAAATTTCAATCTAATAAACGCTGCCATACCGACCTTTCTCATCGCAATACTTCCCTACTCTTTTAACAAAATGCTTCAATAGCTACTATCTATAGATAGAGTCAGCAAGGTTTCACAATATTTCAAAAAACACGTAAACATTA
The DNA here is from genome assembly GCA_030151245.1 of Ignatzschineria sp. Lineage (GTDB taxonomy): Bacteria > Pseudomonadota > Gammaproteobacteria > Cardiobacteriales > Wohlfahrtiimonadaceae > Ignatzschineria. The sequence goes on from JASLEF010000079.1 coordinate 2,818, forward strand.
AACTTAGACCTATTTCAAACTCCAACTAATTGTTAATATTGTTATTTTTTAACAGTCGTTACTACAAAATATTTTTCCAATCTAAGGCCGAGAAAGGACTCTTGCTGTTTCTAAACGCTCTTTATCCGACTATCTGAACTATCAAAAAGCTTTAATAATAGAAACTTATTCTCCCTTTATTTGTATAAAATCAGATATATGTTTAATTTAAATAGAACTTATTCGCAAGATTTCTATTTAACAGTTAAACTACTACTTATTACTTACCTAAAAAAACCAATCATTGATACTTATAAAATTACCAAAAAACAAGAAATGTCACTGATCATTTAACTTTAACTGAAGAGATCGAGAGAAAACTTTCATTAACTTTAATTTTTAATATTATTTACTGACAATGAACTGTTTTTTTAATAGGGTTAAGATAATATAATAAGTTATAAAAAATTGACTAAATCTGAGCAGCTAAAGTAGCAAATGATGGTGTTTTAGCTCCTATTCTGATTATTAACCTGAGGTTTCCAAATGCAAAAAAGCAATCGTAGAAAATATATTATTGGTGGTATTGTCATCATTGGACTCATTATCATTGCAAACTATTTTTTAAATCGTGACCAAATGGAAGGGTTTATCAAAAGTAATGGGCGTATTGAAGTGACTCCGCTAGATATTGCCACAAAACTCCCTGGTCGTATTGAAAAGATCTTAGTGGATGAAGGGGATTATGTCGAAGAGGGTCAACTGCTTGCCATTATGCAATTAGACTCTTTGGAGGCGCAATTGGCAGAAGCTGAAGCTTATCATCAACAAGCCAAGCACCAAGCCAATTCTGCTGAAGCAGTGATCCAGGCTCGTGAAAGTGATAAAGTGGCAGCAACTGCAGCAGTATCTGCTGCCGAAAGCCAACTATATGCCGCAGAAAAGAAATTAACTCGGATCCAAACTATCGTCAAAAGAGGCGCTGCAACGGAACAAGATTTAGATGATCAGGAAGCATATACCCGCGTACTTCAGTCTCAAGTTGCAACAGCAAACTCTAAGGTATTAGCCGCACAAGCAGCTATTGATGCCGCAAAAGCACAATTTATTGCCGCAGAATCGCAGGTCACAGCAGCAGAAGCGACAATTAACCGTGTGAAAGCAGATATAAAAGATGCAAATTTGATAGCGCCTGTCACAGGCCGTATTCAATACCGTATCTCAGAGCCCTCTGAAGTATTAGGGGCGGGAGGAAAAGTCTTAAATCTTCTAGATATGTCAAAAGTCTATATGACATTTTTTGTACCTACGGAATATACGGGCTTTCTCATTGAGGGCAAAGAAGATGGTACTGAAGTACGAATTCTTTTAGATGTCGCACCAGACTCTCCAATTCCTGCTCGCGTCACATTTGTATCGCCAGAAGCACAATTCACTCCTAAAACTGTCGAAACGCAAAATGAGCGCCAAAAATTAATGTATCGCGTCAAAGCGCAGATTAACCCAATGTTATTAGATCGTTATCAAAAATATATTAAAACCGGCGTTACGGGTGAAGCTTACATTAAAGTGGATCCTAATAAAAAATGGCCTGCATTCTTAAATGGCCCTCTAATTGATGAAGCAAATACCCCCTAATGAGTGGCTCCTCCCACATCGAATAGTCATCGGGTGGGAGGTCTCTCAACTTAGTCGTTCCTGTTTCTCATTACATTCATAAGGAATCTCCATCGATGATTATGAAAGAAAACGTCGTATCTCTCAAAAATGTCTCTCTCTATTATGGAGAAAACTGTGCGCTCAATGATCTCTCTATTAATTTCCCTAGTGGAATTATTACCGGGATGATTGGGCCTGATGGCGTTGGAAAATCAACCTTACTCTCTCTTGTTTCCGGGGCTCGAAAAATTCAGTCAGGAGACATCACCGTATTAGGGGGGGATATGCGGCTAAAAGAGGTAAGAGATATCATTTGCCCTCGTATTGCTTATATGCCGCAAGGATTAGGAAAGAACCTCTACCCTACACTTTCGGTAGAAGAAAACTTACAGTTCTTTGGTCGCCTTTTTGGTCATAATGCACAAGAGCGTCGTCAACGTATTGATGATTTGACCAAAAGTACAGGACTCTATAACTTTTTAGATCGTCCTGCAGGGAAACTATCTGGAGGAATGAAACAAAAATTAGGATTATGTTGTGCTTTAATTCATGACCCAGATCTACTCATTCTAGATGAACCCACGACTGGCGTTGACCCATTAGCCCGCTCCCAATTTTGGGATCTTATTAATCGTATCCGAATGGAACGCCCCTCCATGAGTGTCATTGTGGCCACAGCCTACATGGATGAGGCTGAACGATTTGATTGGCTTATTGCGATGGATGACGGCAAAATTCTTGCCACGGGAACGACCGAAGAACTCTTAAATAGAACCCAAACTGATAATTTAGAGTCCGCCTTTATCTCACTTCTTCCTGAAGAGAAAAAAGAGGGTTATGAACCCATTGTCGTTCCTCCTCTAGAGATTAACGAAAACACTCCCGTTGCAATTAAAGCTGAAGGGCTAACCATGCGCTTTGGCAATTTTACTGCCGTCGACAATGTCAGCTTTGAAATTCAAAAAGGGGAAATCTTTGGTTTCTTAGGATCTAATGGCTGTGGTAAATCTACAACCATGAAAATGCTGACCGGTCTTTTACCTGCGACAGAAGGAAGAGCCTGGCTCTTTGGTAAAGAGATTGATTCTGAGGATATTAATACACGTAAACGCGTCGGTTATATGTCTCAAGCCTTTTCGCTTTATAGCGAGCTAACCGTATTACAAAATCTCGTTTTACATGCCAAATTATTCCATGTCCCCCCTCATAAAATTGATGCCCGCGTCGAAGAGATGGTCCATCGTTTTGAATTGAAAACAGTCTTAAATAAACTCCCAGAAGATATTCCTCTAGGTATGAAACAACGCCTCTCTCTCGCTGTGGCAATGGTCCATAAGCCTGAATTGCTGATTCTAGATGAACCTACTTCCGGTGTAGACCCTGTGGCACGAGACAGTTTTTGGCGTCTACTCATTGAACTCTCTCGTAAAGATGGCGTCACAATATTTATCTCCACTCACTTTATGAATGAAGCATTGCGTTGTGATCGAATGTCAATGATGCATGCCGGAAAAGTACTTGATAGCGACACTCCACAAAATCTTGTCGTCAAGCAACAAACAGAGACGCTAGAAGAGGCTTTTATTAAATACCTCTTAGATGCCGGGGCCGGAGATGATATTCCTGCTGATGAGACAACGGATAATCTCGCCACCCATGTTAATAACAAAACTTCAGATACTACTCCTGAAGAGCCTCTATTAATAGAGCCTGACCCTGAAAAAGAAAAACCTAAGCGTTTTAGCCTACAGCGCTTACTCAGTTATACTTGGCGCGAAACATTAGAACTACGTCGTGATCCCGTTAGAGCAACGCTAGCATTACTGGGCTCGCTTATTTTAATGGCGACTGTCGGTTACGGTATCACACTAGATGTTGAAGATCTTCCTTATGCTATTTTGGATCGAGATCAAACATCTCTAAGTACCAGCTATGCCAATAATATTGCCGGCTCTCGTTATTTTATAGAACATGCACCGATCCATAATTACGAAGAACTCGATCGCAGAATGCGAAGCTCAGAGCTCGCTCTCGCTATTGAAATCCCTCCCAACTTTGCTCGAAATGTATCCAAAGGCTCTCCCGTTGATATCGCCGTGTGGGTAGATGGTGCGATGCCACAGCGTGCAGAAACAATTCGAGGCTATGTTCAGGGACTACATATTGATTGGCTGCAGAAAGAGGCGAAATACCAGTATGGATTAGATTTAACGCCAGAATTCAATGTAGAGGTCCGTTATCGCTATAACCCTGATGTCAAAAGCCTTATGGCAATTGTTCCGGGAGTTATCCCCATTATGCTACTTCTGATTCCTGCCATGCTTGCAGCCCTTTCAGTCGTTAGAGAAAAAGAGCTTGGCTCGATCACTAATCTCTATGTAACACCCGTTACAAAAATAGAATTTCTCCTTGGAAAGCAGCTTCCTTACGTGATCATTGCACTTTTAAACTTTATCTTAATGGTTTGTATGGCCATTGTAGTTTTTGGTGTTCCTGTTAAGGGCGGATTATTGACACTCACAATGGCTGCTATTTTCTTCTCCATCTTCTCTACGGGATTTGGTCTTTTAGCATCAAGTTTTACTAGCAGCCAAATTGGCGCCATGTTCTTCACGATTGTCGGTACCTTAATTCCTGCAATACAATTTGCGGGTATGCTCAACCCCGTAAGCTCTATGGATGGAATATCTCGTTTAATTGGGGAGATCTACCCTGCTTCTCATATGCTAACTGTTTCTCGTGGTATCTTCAGCAAAGCACTCTACTTTAGTGATCTTTCCGGAGAAATATTTGTCTTAATGCTTGGTGGCCCGCTCATTGTCCTTTGTAGCGTCCTTTTACTCAAAAAACAGGATTCTTAAGATGGTCAAAAATAATATTGAAAATATCTATAATCTTGGCGTCAAAGAGCTCTGGAGTCTCATCCGAGACCCTATTTTACTCATCTTAATTGCGTTCACTTTTACAGTCTCCGTCTATACAGCAGCAACAGCTGTTCCTGATGGCTTACAAAATGCGAGTATCGCTATTATTGATGAGGATCGCTCTACACTTTCAGAACGAATTCAAGGCGCGTTTTATCCACCACAATTTACGTTACCTGATGAAATTACTCTCAGCGAAATGGACTCGGGACTAGATCGAGGTGAATATACCTTCGCACTCAATATACCGCCCTCCTTTCAACAGGATTTACTAGGTCATCGTCACCCTACAATGCAACTCAATATCGATGCCACAAGAATGACGCAAGGCTTTACCGGCAATATGATCATTAATCAGATTATTAATGCTGAAATTAATGAGTACCTTGCTCGAGAGCGCTCTGCTGTCAACCTTCCTGTTAATCTCACAGAAAGAATGCGTTTTAACCCCAATCTCACAGCCTCTTGGTTTGGTGCACTAATTGAAGTGATTAACCTTGTCACAATGTTATCCATCATTTTAACAGGCGCTGCAGTTATTCGTGAACGTGAACGTGGCACTATTGAACATCTTTTGGTCATGCCATTAACCCCTTTTCAAATTATGCTTTCAAAAGTATGGTCAATGGGATTAGTCGTATTAATTGCGGCATCTTTATCACTTATTTTCGTCGTACAGGGTGCATTAAATGTCCCGATCGAAGGATCTATCACCCTCTTCGTCATCGGTGCCGCACTCAATCTATTTGCCACAACCTCCATCGGGATCTATCTTGCGACTATTGCCAGAAACATGCCGCAATTTGGAATGCTTTTACTATTGGTATTAGTGCCGTTACAAATGCTTTCTGGAGGAATGACCCCAAGAGAAAGTATGCCAGAATTGATTCAATACATCATGTTAGCGGCCCCCACCACTCACTTTATTGAGCTCGGAAAAGCGATTCTCTTTAGGGGAGCTGGCATCTCTATTGTCTGGCCATCAATGTGTTATCTCCTACTCATCGGTTCTACTTTCTTCTTTTTCGCACATCAGCGTTTTAGAGATACCATAGGGCGAATGGCGTAGCGAGTGATTAAAATTAAATAGAGAGGCTCAATATTCCTACAGCCTCTCTATTATCAACAAAAAGTCTATTGAAATAGATGGGTGTCAGCATCCCTTCTACCCTATGACGCTAGCCTCATACTAGCTTCGGCGTACAGGTATATACATATGCAGGCGGGAAATTTTTAACCACCCAATAACGCTCCCATTCAAAGTAACGCGACAATACCCGTTCCATCTTCTGCGTGTATTGAAATAACACAAAATGCCCCCCAGATTTTTGTAAAATCTGCATCACTAATTGTAAAATTCTTAAAGATACTCGAAGCGGTAGCGAGAGAAAGGGTAGACATGAAAAAATAAGATTAAAAGATTGATCTAATTTTTCTGCAGACATTTTACAGATAGAGAGCCGATCATCTTCTATCGAATCTAAAGCAGCATAAAATAGCGGATTAATCTCGTAGGCATAAAGCGTTGAATTTTTCGACATCGCCTCTAAGATATATTTAGTTAAAACACCATCTCCCGCCCCTAACTCTGCAATTTTTAAATGTTGCTGTTGCCAATTCATCTGCCCCTGCCCGATCATTGTACGGCAGAGCGTTGAAGAAGAAGGTAGTAGCGTTCCTATGCTTCGTGGAGCCTCAATAAACCCTTGAAGATAGGTAAAATGTTTTTTATAACGTCGCACCATAGATCCTTACTATTGTTTCTAATCATAAAATGGGCCGTCGATAGCTATCAACTCCTCTATTAAATCAAAACAATATCTCTAGTGTATGACACTAGCAATCAATACTTAAAATAAGCGACCAATGAATACTTGATTAAACTCTGTACTGCCCTTATGTAGTTATAACGTAGTTTCAAAAAGAGATCTATGGCATGATAAGTAGGTTGCTAAAAAATTAAGGGCTGAGAGTCTTTATGAACTTGAATCATCACTGAAATAGCTGATAAAAGTACCAAATATTTCATAACACTCTCAGCTTGAACTAATAAAGAATGATTTATACAAACCTTATTTAATGATTCATCACAATAAAAGGAGTAGCATTTATGACAACGGATTTCCGTATTGAAAAAGATACCATGGGTGACATGCAAGTCCCTAGCAATCAACTTTGGGGAGCTCAAACTCAACGTTCATTACAAAACTTTCGTATCTCTAATGAAAAAATGCCTAAAGCGCTCATTGAAGCTTTAGCTATTGTTAAAAGAGCCGCTGCCCAAGTGAACATGGATCTTGGTCATCTTGATGCAGATAAAGCAAAAGCGATCATTGCCGCTGCAGATGAAGTATTAGCAGGTAAACACCCTACTGAATTCCCTTTATCGCTCTGGCAAACAGGTTCAGGCACACAGACGAACATGAATATGAACGAAGTGCTCGCAAACCGCGCAAGTGAAATCCTCGGAGGCGTTCGTGGTGAAGAGCGTTTAGTTCATCCTAATGATGATGTAAACAAAGCACAAAGCTCAAATGATACCTTCCCTACCGCCATGCATATTGCTGCGGTGTTAGAAATTAAGCGCCTGCTTCTCCCTGAATTAAAACGTCTTCGTGAAACATTGGGTAAAAAAGCAGAGAGTTTTAAAGATATCGTTAAAATCGGTCGTACACATTTACAAGATGCAACACCATTAACACTAGGACAAGAGATCTCTGGTTGGGAAGCAATGCTCGGTCATAACTTAGTACATATCGAAAATGCCCTTCCACATCTTTTTGAATTAGCGCTAGGGGGAACAGCTGTTGGTACGGGATTAAATACGCATCCTCAATATGCTGAACGTGTCGCAAAAGAGATCGCAACATTTACAGGCGAAGCATTTGTGACCTCTCCCAATAAATTTGAAGCATTAGCCACGACAGATGCAATCGTCCATGCACATGGTTCGCTCAAAGGCTTAGCGGCATCTCTTAATAAAATCGCCAATGATGTTCGCTGGTTAGCATCAGGACCACGTTCTGGAATTGGTGAAATTTCTATTCCTGAGAATGAACCTGGGAGCTCAATCATGCCAGGTAAAGTCAACCCGACCCAGTCAGAAGCATTAACCATGGGTTGTGCGCAAGTATTTGGTAATGACGTTGCAATCAATATTGGCGGCGCATCGGGTAACTTTGAACTGAACGTATTCCGTCCCATGATTATCAATAATTTCCTCCAATCAGTCCGTATCTTAGGCGGCGGTATGGAGAGCTTCAATGATCACTGCGCAGTGGGAATTGAGCCTAATCGTGATCGTATCACAGAACTCGTTAACAACTCATTAATGCTAGTTACCGCATTAAATACCCATATTGGTTATGATAAATCTGCTGCGATTGCAAAAAATGCACATGCTAAAGGCACAACACTTAAAGAATCAGCACTTGAATTAGGATTCTTAACAGAAGAAGAATTTGATGCATGGGTTGTCCCTAGTGAAATGGTTGGCTCATTAAAATAAGGAGCCTCCCTATCGGAATCAATCAGCACAATCTGATTATATTTTCTGAAAATTATTTATTAAAAAAAGCTATCTTTCAAGATAGCTTTTTTCATCTCTCTCTAATCTCTTTGAGCTTTTTTGAGTCTCTTTTTTGTCTCCCCTCTCCTGAAATATCTGAAGCCTTCTTTGGGAACAACTCCTTCACTACAAATGATCAAACCCATCTCTAAATCACATAGTTAGCCTTATTTGAAGAGTTTAAGCCTCGTTATCAGTCAGCATCTTGTTATTATGAAGTTTAGATGATATATCTTTATCATCAATAAGATAATCGAGATCTATTTTTATTAAAAATAATTGAATAAACTCATCAAGGACTCAATGAGTCCTGATTATCCTATAAAGATCTATTTATAATAACAATGAAGAACATCAAACCTTGTTTAGGAGAGTCGATTCAGGGGCTTTTCTAAACAACAATGAGTGCTGATTTACCCAATCTTTCACTCAGGAGGAGCTGAACATTTATCCAATGTCTTCAGATTCTCTAGTTGACCATATCTATTTCATCTATCAATGGAGGCTCAATCATGCTGACACGTATTTTATCTGACCAACAACTCCCGGCCATCTCCCCACAAGAGTTTTTCCCGATTATTGGGCAGACTTATCTCGAAGATGAATCGGCAGTGTTACAAAGATTACAATCATCTTTAAATATCAATGCGGAAATGGCCCAAAAAATTCGCAATGAAGCTTATAGTGTGATTAATGATATTCGTAATAAGCCTGATATTGAGAGCTCCTTAGATGCGTTACTTCGTGAATATAATCTCTCCACTAAAGAAGGTCTTGTTTTGATGTGTTTAGCTGAAGCATATCTTCGTATTCCAGATAAAGCTTCTGCAGATGCCTTTATTCGCGATAAAATTGCCGGCATTAATTGGAAAAGTCATAAAGGGAATAGCGATAAATCTCTGGTTAATTTCGCAACCTGGGGCTTAATTCTCACCGGTAACATCATGGATGTGAATGAGACGAGTGGGATCTTTAAAAAGATGACCAATAAACTCAGTGAGCCCATTATTCGTAAAGCGGTTTATCAAGCCATGAAAGTAATGGGGAAACAATTTGTTCTGGGCGAAACGATTGAAGAAGCCCTTAAAAATGGTCGTAAACTTCGAGAGTCAGGTTATACCTATACTTTTGATATGCTCGGCGAAGCAGCAATGACGGAAAATGATGCGGCTCGCTATTTTGAAGATTATAAAGCAGCGCTCATGGCTGTCGGAAAAGAATCTCCTCTGCCTAAAAGCCCCAAACCCTCACTCTCGATAAAACTCTCCGCTCTTCACGCTCGTTATAATGTCGCTAATAAAGAGCTCGTCATGACTGAACTTTATGAGCGCGTCAAAGAGCTGGCATTACTCGGTGCACAATTAGATGCCGAAATCAGCATTGATGCAGAAGAAGCGGACCGCTTAGAACTCTCTTTAGAACTCTTTGAAAAACTGATGGAGATCGAAGAAATTCGCACTTGGGGCGGACTTGGTCTTGTGATTCAAGGTTATGCAAAGCATGCTTTACCGGCACTGATCTGGACAACATTGCTGGCAAAGTCCCATAATACAACCATTCCCGTGCGCTTAGTGAAAGGTGCCTATTGGGATACTGAAATTAAAGATTCTCAAGTGCGAGGCCTCAATAACTTTCCGGTCTTTACTCGCAAAGAGAATACTGACCTCTCCTATTTAGCTTGCGCAAAATATATGTTATCGCCAATGGCTCAAGGCGCGATTAAGCCACAGTTTGCAACACATAATGCTCAAACAGTCACCTCTATTTTAAACTTTGCTGCCAACATCAATAATGATCAATTTGAATTCCAGAGACTCCATGGAATGGGGGAAGCACTCTATAATGAAATTATTGAAAAATCAGGAAAAAGCGTCCGTATTTACGCTCCCGTTGGCAAACATCATGACTTACTCCCCTATTTAGTTCGCCGTTTATTAGAAAATGGCGCAAACTCCTCTTTCGTACATCAACTCGTAGATCCTACAGTTGAGATTGATACTTTAGTGGAAGCACCGACAACGCTTCTTGAACAATATGATTCCGTTAAAAATCCTGCAGTGATCTATTCCGATCATCTTTATAAAAGTCACAAAAACTCTCGTGGCTTGAATACCAACGTCAGTGCAACATGGGAACCTTTTGCCAAAGATTATCATCAATTCTTAAAGAAAACATGGCAGGCAGCCCCCCTTATTAATGGCGCTAGCAAAATACAAACGAGTACGGCTAAAGTCGTCTCTCCAACAGATCTAAAAACTGTCGTGGGAGATGTCACTCTCTCGACGCCAGAGCATGTAGAAGAAGCGATTAATGCACTGCAAACAGCTTGGTTTAATTGGAACCGCCACGGCTTTAAAAATCGTGCACTAATTTTTGAAAAAATGGCCGACCTTTTAGAGGAAAATCGGGCCGAATTGATTGCACTTTGTAGTTTAGAAGCTGGTAAAACGATTCAAGATGGGATTGATGAAATCCGTGAAGCTGCAGACTTCTGTCGTTATTATGCTTCTGAGGCTAAAAAATATGACCAAGAAATCATTTTTGCAAGCGCTACAGGAGAACGAAATAGTTTCCATTACAGCGGAAAAGGCATCATTGCTTGTATTAGTCCCTGGAACTTCCCTTTAGCCATCTTCTTAGGACAAATTACGGCGGCACTCGTGAGTGGTAATACTGTTTTAGCAAAACCCGCTGAAGCCACACCTCTTATTGCTTATCGCACCGTTGAACTTCTCTTTAAAGCAGGATTGCCCAAAGATGTCATCGCTCTGCTTCCCGGGGATGGAAAAGCGTTGGGGGACATTTTCACTCGAGATCCTCGTGTCGTCGGCGTCTGTTTTACCGGCTCTACAACAACGGCAAAACAGATTAATCTTAATCTTGCGGAGCGCGAAGGCGCGATTCCAATGCTGATTGCAGAAACAGGAGGACAAAATGTGATGTTTGTGGACTCTACCGCACTTCCTGAGCAAGTCGTTCGAGATACGCTACAATCAGCCTTTGTCAGTGCCGGTCAACGCTGTTCAGCGCTTCGTGTTCTTTACCTTCAAGAAGAGATTGCTGATCGCATTATTGAGCTCTTAAAAGGCGCATTAGCCGATTATGTCGTTGGTTTACCTTTTAGTCGCCAAACGGATGTCAGCACCGTTATTGATGAGCGTGCAAGGGAAAACTTACAAGCGCATATAGAGACGCTTAAAGCAGAAGGTAAACTCATTGCCGAAGCACCATTAGATTCTCATTTAACAGGCTACTTTATTGCCCCAACCGTTTTTGAAATTAATTCCATTAAAGATCTCAAAAAAGAAAATTTTGGTCCTATTCTACATATCATCCGTTATGATCGTCGCAATCTTCATCAACTAATTGCAGAAGTTAACGCCAGCGGTTTTGGCTTAACGATGGGCATTCATACGCGAAATGATACCGTTGTAGAAGAGATCCTTTCACTTGCGCGTGTTGGAAACTTCTATATCAATCGTAACCAAGTGGGTGCTGTCGTAGGAGTACAACCCTTTGGCGGTTTAGGTCTCTCTGGCACAGGCCCCAAAGCGGGTGGTCCTAACTACCTTTTACGCTTCATGAATGAGCATTCTGTCTCTCTCAATACTGCCGCTATTGGGGGAGATGCTGCACTTATTAGTAGTGCTTATCAAGAAGATCATATCGAATAATGACAACAACAAAACACCACCATTTTTAGGACTTAAAGGAGCTTTTTATGAGTTCAATACAACCTATACATATTACATTTTTTATCTATATTATTGCCATGCTCGGCATTGGATTTTATGCCTATAAATCCACAAAAGATCTCTCTGACTATATTTTAGGAGGACGAAGTCTTGGGAGCGTTGTCACCGCCCTTTCAGCTGGAGCTTCTGATATGAGTGGCTGGCTCTTAATGGGGCTTCCTGGCGCAATCTTTATTGCCGGAATTTCTGAATCGTGGATTGCAATAGGCTTAACCTTAGGAGCTTATCTTAACTGGCTCTTTGTTGCTGGTAGATTACGCATGTTCACAGAAAAAGCCAATGATGCGTTAACACTCCCTGATTACTTTCAAGGACGTTTTGAAGATAGCAGCCGCTTAATGAAAATTTTTGCGGCCATCATTATTCTCTTCTTCTTTGTGATCTACTGTGCTTCTGGTGTTGTCGCTAGCGCAAGACTCTTTGAATCAACCTTTAATATGAGTTATGATACGGCGATCTGGGTCGGTGCATTTGCCACTATTGCTTATGTCTTCATTGGCGGATTCCTAGCCGTAAGCTGGACAGATACCGTTCAAGCAACACTCATGATCTTTGCCTTACTGCTTGTCCCGACTGTGGTTATTCTTAAGATGAATAATGTAGGGGAATTTGATATCGCCAATGCCATTGAGACCGTGCGTCAAGCGAGCCCGGACCATCTGAATTTTACCCACGGTTTAACTTGGATTGCCATTGTCTCCTTGATTGCTTGGGGCTTAGGGTATTGTGGGCAACCTCATATTCTTGTGCGTTTTATGGCTGCAGACTCCGTAAAGACAATTCCTAAAGCCCGCCGAATCTCCATTACCTGGATGGCAATTTGTCTTTTTGGTGCAGTATTAGTTGGTTTCTTTGGGTATGCTTACTTTTTAGAACATCCCACAGAAGGGATTAACGTTATTGGTGGCGTTACCGCAACAGGAGAAGTCATTAAAGGTAATCCTGAATCAGTCTTCATGGAACTTGCAAAAGTGCTCTTAAACCCATGGATTGCCGGCATTGTGCTCTCAGGTGTTTTAGCAGCGGTCATGAGTACCTTAAGCTGTCAGCTACTCGTTTCATCGAGCGCTTTAACAGAAGATCTCTATAAAGGCTTCTTACGTAAAAACGCCTCAGAAGGTGAATTAGTCTGGATTGGACGAATGATGGTATTTATCGTTGCAGCAATCTCTATCTATATTGCTTATGACCCCAATAGTAAGGTTCTCAGTCTTGTATCCTATGCTTGGGCTGGATTTGGAGCGGCATTTGGTCCTGTGGTCATTTTCTCAATTTTCTGGAGTAAAACAACTAGAAATGGGGCTCTTTTAGGAATGATTACCGGTGCATTAACCGTGATTATCTTCCCCAAAATTAAAGAGTGGTTAGCAGCAGGTGGCGGTGTTGAAGTCTCTGAGATTTTAGCGCAATTCCCACTATTAGGTTTATATGAAATTATCCCAGGATTCCTCTTTGCATGTATCGTCATTGTTGTCGTTAGCCTTGTCGGAAAACCATCGACATCAATGGTTGCTAAATTTGAAGAGACTTCAAAAGAGTATAAAAAAGCAATGCAATCATAATTTATTATTGAATGATTGATATAAAATAAAAAAACACGCTGTTGAATCTCTTCAACGCGTGTTTTTTTTAAGCGCATAGATATTCATCCACTCATCAAGTTCAGTATCTCGATAAACTGCTGTAAGTCGCTTTATTCCCATTTGTTAAAATGAGATATCCCTTAGAAACGGTTAACTATCGATCAATATCCATAATCTATAACGGACGCTTAGAGTCTATCCACTCTTCATCTCAATTCTCATTGGCATCACTGTTATAAAAGGCCAACGCTCTAATCATCGCCGTAATACCAACAATGGACTCACTGATACCACGCGTCTCGTTCCGATAATACCCACGATAGAGATTAAGAGCGCACCAATCACCGGCAATAATAACAACCAAGGATGCCATTGCCACTCTAAATTTAAGACAAAGTGATAGAGTAAAAAGCTAATAAACTCACTACCAATCATCGCTAATAAACCTGCTAAACCTCCCATTAAGGCAAACTCTATTAACTGACTTTTTCGGAGCATTTTTTTATGGGCACCCAAAACTCGTAAAATAGCCCCTTGGCGTAATCGATCACTTAAGGTCGTTTGTAATCCCGCAATCAAGACGATAAGGCCTGCCATTAAAACTAAACCTAAAATATACTCGACAGCCAAAGTCACTTGTTGCAATATCTCATTTAACTGATTCACGATCGCCATTAAATCAAGAAGCGTAATCGTTGGGAAGTCACGTGCCAAGGTAATCAGCGCTTTCTCACTATTTTTCGGAAGATAAAAGCTCGTTAAATAAGTTACCGGCACGCCTTCGATAGATTCAGGATTAAATATCACAAAAAAGTTAGGTTGTACCGTATCCCAATTCACCGTTCGAATACTTGTGACTTTTGCTAGATACTTTTCTCCGGCAATTACAAATGTCAATTCGTCCCCTAACTTAGCATTTAATCCTTTCGCTAAATCTTCCTCGAGCGAGACAGAAATACCGGAATCCTGAGCCTGCCACCATCTGCCTTGAATCAGCTTATTCTCTTTAGGCAAATCATGACTCCAAGTTAAGTTGAGATCTCGTTTAATCGCGTTTTTTGCTCGCTCATTACTCAACTTTACTCTCCGAACAGATTGACCATTTATCTCTGTTAAACGCCCTGCCACCATAGGATAAAAGGGCGATATATTGGGGGATAATGTGGCTACCTGATCTTTAAAAATGGCTTGATCATCTTCCATAATATTCATCGCAAAGTAATTAGGGGCATCCGTCGGCAGTTGATCTTGCCATGTTTGTAACAACTCCCCGCGCAGCATTATAACCAACGCCATTGTCATCAAAATAATACCAAAAGCAACAATCTGCCCCATTGATTTCACAGGATGACGTAATGATTGCCCGAGCGCCATACGCCAGACAAAGGATGAGCGTGACAATAGACGTTGCAAAAATTTTACCGAGATAAATAACATGCCGCCTAATAGCAACACCATCGCCATAGCACCACCCAGTAATGCCAATGTTAAACGGATATTTAGACTCAATTGCCACATAATCAAAAAGAGTGCCACTAATGCAATTCCATAAACAACGAAGCTTTTGAGTGGAGTTGGCAATAGATCTTCTCGTAATACTCGTAAGGGCGGTGTTCTACCTAAAGCCGCTAATGGCGGTAACGCAAAACCGATCAATACTGTAAAACCTGTAGCAATCCCTGCTAATGCAGGCATTATGCCACCTGATGGTAACTCTGTACTAATGAGATCTTGTAATAAGAAAAATAATCCCCGTTGAGCAAACCATCCCAAAACAGCCCCGATGATCGCACCCATCATGGAGACATAGAGAAGTTCAAACCCGTACAGCCAGAGGACTTGCTTCTGTTGCATCCCTAATGAACGCAATAGAGCGCTCGCATCATAACGATTATTCGCAAATTGATTGGCCGATAAAGCGATCGCCACACTGGCCAATAAAATCCCCACTAAACTTGCAAGATTAAGATAATTTTGTGCCCGATTTAAAGCGCCACTCACCTCTTTACTACCATCTGCAATCGTTAATATCTTTTGACTGGGACTTAACGTTTTCTTTAATGTCTGTTGTAATTCCTTAATCAGTGCTAAATCTCCAGCCCACAAATGACGATAGGTCACTCGACTCCCTTTCTGTACAGCGCCTGTTGCTACGAGATCTTCTTGATTCATCAGAACAAAAGGATTAAAGCTATAAAAATTTGCCGAACGATCCGGGGCATAAGTGATAATTTTAGTGATCACGAAAGATTGCTTCCCAATATCTATCGTCTCCCCAACCTCTAAATTCAGAGCATAAAGCAACCGAGATTCAACCCAAACTTCTCCCGGCAAAGGTCCTTTATTGACCGAATATTCTGCGCTATTAACATCATCTTGTACTTTTAATTGTCCTCGCAGAGGATAATGAGTATCTGCAGCTTTTACTGCAACAAGCTGTAGATCATCCCCGCTTAAAATAACGGTAGAAAAATCGACGGTTTGTGCATGTTCTAATCCTAAATCATCGGCTAACTTCAGCTGATTTATCAGAACCTCATCACTACTTTGAAGTACAAGATCTGCTGCGAGAAACTCCCCTGCGCGAGCTTCCATTGATCCATGTAAACGCGCACTAAAGTATCCAATTGCAGTACTGATCATCACCGTTAGCAATAATGCAACGAGTAAAATACGCAGTTCTCCAGCCCGAATCTCTCGAATCAGCTGTTTAAAAGCAAGCAGCGCCAATTGCAAAAAAGATAACTTATTCATGTTTAAAATCCTGTTGGACTAAACGTCCTGCTTCAATCTGAATTCGATGCTGACAACGTTCCGCTAGCCGCTCTTCGTGCGTCACTAATACTAACGTCGTCTTCGCTTCTGCATTTAATTGAAAGAGTAACTCAATAATCGATTCCCCTGTTTTACTATCTAAATTTCCGGTAGGTTCATCTGCAAATAAAATAGTCGGATTTGAAGCAAAAGCTCTGGCAATCGCGACTCGTTGCTGCTCACCTCCTGATAGCTGCTTAGGATAATGATGCATTCTTGCCCCTAAACCTACCCGCTCTAACAGTGCTATTGCTTGTGCTCTTGCACTTTTTTTACCCTCAAGTTCTAACGGTAACATCACATTTTCAACGGCTGTTAAAGACTCTAATAATTGAAATGATTGGAACACAAATCCCACATGCTCAGCCCGTAGAGATGCCCTTTCATCTTCATTCATTAGACTTAAGGGTTTTCCAGCTAATAATATCTCTCCCACAGTAGGTAGATCTAAACCGGCCAATAGCCCTAGTAATGTTGATTTTCCAGAGCCTGAGCTACCAATAATTGCTAAGCTATCACCCTGATTCAATTGAAAGGAGATATCCTGCAAAATTGTTAGTTTCTCTGTTGTTTCTACCGATTTTCCAACCTGTTGAACATCTAAAATCGTCATCATTATTAATTATCCAAATGCGTTAAAATGGGAATAGATCATCATAACATCTTTTGATTCATCAATAATTACTCACAGACCGATTGAGATAATCATGTCAAACAAGGTAAGATAAATCACGATGTCACAATTTTCTAGATAACGACATCATTTTATGATTTTATTCAGCACAAAGGGTTTAAATGAGATTCTTCACACCATTAAAATTAACCTTTGCGGCGCTTATGCTCTGCATGACATCTCTTATTCAAGCACAAACTATTCTAGTCGTAGGTGATAGTATTAGCGCAGGGTTTGGTATTAACCCTGAAGAGAGTTGGGTTGCGCTATTAGAAGACAAGCTACACGCCGAGAATCCCCAATATATGCTTGTGAATGCTTCCATTTCTGGTGATACGACAACCAACGGTGTCACACGCTTGCCAAACTTATTGGAGAAATACCAGCCGGAGATTACCATTATTGAACTCGGCGGAAATGATGGATTACGAGCAACGCCTCCTGCAAGAATCGCAGATAATCTCTCGAAGATGATTGAGCTATCGAAAGAAGCCAATAGCGATGTTTTACTAGTCGGTATTCAATTGCCGCCTAATTATGGCGATGCCTATCTCGCACGATTTTTAGCGATTTATCCAGAATTAGCAGAGAAGCATGATGTGACAACGCTCCCTTCTATCGTTGAGAAGGTCGGAGGTAACCCCGATCTTATGCAAAGTGATGGTATCCATCCCAATCAGGCAGGACAACCTCTGATGCTTGAGGCTGTTTGGGAGAAACTAGCCCCACTCTTAAAACGTTAGAACACTATTTGAAACTATCAAAGATAGTCAATCACTCTTCTGATCATCATGGAATCATCAAAAATATCCTCCTAAAACTCAAAAGAGAACCAAGCCCCATGAGAACTATTTCTCCTCTGCAATTGAGCTTAAAAATGAAATTTGCTATCTTCCATTAAGGGAGAGAACCAATGAATAGATGCCGCCATTTCCCAAATAGATTCCATTAAAAACTCAAAAGTTATTTTGATTAAAGGCTGGTCTCATCAATAACAAGCTCTTTTTAAAAAATCACGATCTATCTCGAATTACGGCAGAAATGGGTAAAGATCACAATAAAGATCAATAGAAGATCTCCATAGTTTCCTTATTGGTTAGAGATAAGCAAATAACCATTAACTGAATGACAAAAAATATCCTACAGGAAATCGCAAAATGATCTCAAAAAAGTCTGCAACATAGACCGCAGCATATAAATATAGACAATACGGAAATTATATAGAGATCAAATAACGATAAACCTTAACAATACAAACAGCCTATCAATCAATCATTATCAAATCTATCAACCACCAAACAACAATAACAACAACCACTATCAAAGATCTAGGGGAATAATGCTGTGAAGCCGTCTAACCAAACGTTGAAAGTCGCACTGCCAATCTTACTACTCATTGGGTGCGCCCATCTATTAAATGACTTTATCCAATCGATGCTCACGGCCATCTACCCGATGCTCCAAGATCAATTCCTCCTCGATTTTGCCAATATTGGCTTAATCAGCCTTGTTTATCAGCTTACTGCATCAATATTACAGCCTTGTATCGGTTTCTGGACTGATAAATATCCTCAGCCACTCTTACTACCGTTAGGGATGATGGTCACCACGAGTGGCGTTGTACTACTCAGCTCTGCAAGCGCCTACCCTCATCTCTTAATTGCTGCCGGCATGATGGGGATCGGCTCCTCAATCTTTCATCCTGAAGCCGTGCGCTTAACCCGTATTGCTTCTGGAGGAAAATATGGTCTTGCTCAATCAATCTTCCAAGTAGGCGGCAACCTTGGTTCGGCATTAGGACCTTTAATCGCCGGTATCATAATTGTAAAATATGCCAATCAGAAGAATATTCTCTGGTTTGCCGGCATCGGTGTCATCGCTTGTGCACTACTATTTTATCTTGGAAATTGGGGGCGCCAATACCAACGGTCCAACAAACGTCAAGCATCGGGCGAGGTGACCTTTCCCTACGGTAAATCTCGTACCATGTGGGCCTTACTGTTGCTCGCGCTCCTCATCTTTGCTAAATATTTTTATATGGCTAACTTTACCAACTACTTAAGTTTTTATCTTATTGAAAAATTTCAGATAGAGCGTTCTAATGCCGTGATTTTGGTCTTTGTCTTTATGGCGGCGATCGCAGTGGGGACATTTGCTGGTGGCCCTATTGGCGATAAAATCGGACGAAGAACTGTCATCTGGTTTTCCATGATTGGGGCAATTCCTTTCTCCCTAGCTTTACCCCACTTACCCTTTATCGGCGTTATCATTGCCTCAGTCTTTATCGGTCTCATTCTTGCATCCGCTTTCTCGGCGATCGTCGTTTTTGCCCAAGAGTTAGTCCCGGGAAACGTCGGAATGATCGCCGGTATCTTCTTTGGATTAATGTTTGGGATGAGTGGTATCGGTGCTCTTTTTTTAGGTTGGCTAGCGGATGTCACTAGCTTACAGACTGTTTTTGTTCTAACCTCATTTTTACCCTTTTTTGGATTTCTAACCTTCTTTCTACCAAAGGAAGATGATAAAACAACCTTAGAGGTGCTTTAAACGCACATAAAGTAGATGCGATCATGACCTTAAAAGGGATTAATGGCATAATAGTGTTCGTCCAAAAGGTCATCATTGTTTAAATTTTAAACGGAGTAGTATGAAAAATTTCCCGCCAATCTTTGCAGCGCTTAAAGCTAGACTACAAAAACTCGGCGCATGGATGTTAAAGAATAGACGCAATCGCCGGATTAGTGGGCAAATAATTGCTCTGATCCCGACCGTTTTATGGATTGCAATACATTCACCTATCTCAAATAGTATCTCTCTCTTTAGCCTACTCTTTACGGTTCCTGTGGCTTACTTCATTTTCAGCATGCTCTATAATGCCCTGCTGACAATTTTTAAACGTTACCTTATTCATACTCAGCGTTCTAATAATGCCTCGCCTCTATTAAAGCGCCTGACATCAAAGCATAGTCTATTTGTCATGTCGACTTTGGCAACGCCAATGCTATTGATCTTATCGCTACTCTTCATCGATCTTATCTCATTAGTGGCACAAGTTCCCCCGTCAAAACTGTATGGTGGGGAGTATACCTTTTTAACATCCCTCTATTTTGGGGCTTTTGCCGTCCTAGGTTTTAGTGTCTCAGCGTACGTCGCTTCTGTACGTCATCGCTCCTTACGTCAATCGGAAAAACATCTAGAATATACGCAACAAAAAGATCGGGAGAGCGAAATTGATCGCCGTATGCTCGAAGGGATTAAACTCCTAGGAGATAAAAATGAATCCGTACGTTTAGGCGGTATTTATATTTTATGGGAGATCGTGAAAGATGCCGTGAAAGCATTACCCTATCTCGATAGCCGTTATTATAATGTCTATTATCATCGCTATAAAGATTATCCGATTATCCCATACATCACTTCTAAACCCTTACCGCCCGCAGAAATCAAAGGGCAAAAAAGATTAAAAGAGCTCTACTCTCAAACAAATCCAGCAGATCTCGCTCAGATAAAAGCCTATCAAAAAGCCTTCTCGCTTCATGAGCAAGTTTTAAGTATTTTATGTGGGCATATTCGAACCCTTACCAATACAGAAGAATATCTTTTAACCTACTACCCCTCCATTGCAAAATCTCGATTTCCTCGTGCTTATGCCGACCGCTATGATGATGCGTCACGTGTGATTCGCCAGCGTGAAGAAGAACCCGGTAATGAGATTCAGATTCTTTATCGTCTCTTAAGCAAAAAAGAGTATTCTCAAGACAAAACATTAGTTCGTGCCTTAAACTTTAAGATGAATCTCGCGAGCTCTATCTTGAAAGGAACTTATAGTGATCATGCCGATCTCTCTTACGCCAATCTACGTAATGTAAACTTCTCCTATGCACAAGCAAACTATGTCACTTTTGATTACAGTAGTTGTATTGATGCTAATTTTGATCACGCAGCTCTCAATATCTCCACCTTTACCATGACCGATTGCACCTCTGCCACCTTTAAAAACGCGCAGATTACCAATACGACCTTCAAATATGCTAACTGTATTCGGGCCGATTTTACGACCATTTTTCATAAGGCCTACTTTTATGGAACGACCATGCTTCACACAAAATTTTCTTATGATGATTTTATAAATGATCGAATTGAATTTTTAGGCATTAATGGCTTACCTGGGTTTGCAAACTCCACTAGTCTTGAACGTGAAGCAATTATTGAGTTGATAAGTGATGAAGAGACACTCTATATCAACCCTAGCAATTTAGAGCCCATTGAAGAGAAGAGCGAACTGTACGAGAAGTATATCGAACTCTTAGAAAAACCCAGATGGCGCATTCCGATTGTAGAAGCAAAACAAGCACATGAAACACTGATGCGAAGCGGTGAAAACCAACAGCCTGGAGAAACTTATAGTGGCCATCGAAGTCTCGAACAGATTAAAACCCGCGATAGTTTAGCGGTATTTCATCGAATGTTTAAAGAGAAAAATCGTAATTACCAAGCTTTTTACGAGTCGCTGAACAATAAGGAAAAACGCCTAGTGACCAAGATGTTCTCTGATTTTGATCTCTCCAAAAAACGAGAGGAACTTGGCGGAAAACCTTAAATGCTTCTCCTTGACTTCAAAAATCTTCCTGAAAATTACTCAGGGATTGTAACAATTGCCGGAAAATTGCTGATCTAAGATATAGCAGTTTCCCTATCGGCTGATGCTAATACCTTCCTTGTTCAATGATCATTTTAATATCCTTAATCCCTCACCTCAGAAGTAGATCCATTTCATGACAAAAGAACTCCTTTTAATCGGTGATTTTGCCGGCGTTGGCAAGGTCTCCTTTTCTGTAATGACCCCGCTCTTAACAAAGCCCAATCGAACCTTGAATTATCTACCGACTGCGGTCGTTTCCAATAGTTTCGATTATGGAGATGCCGTGGTTCATGAATTGACTGATTTTATGGATCAAACAGTCAATATGTGGCAAAAGCATGGTTTTAAGTTTGATCTTGTCACGACAGGGTTTATCTTCTCTCCAGAGCAAGTTGCCATTATTCAACGTTTATTAGAAGCGCAACCCCAAAGGCCCTATCTTATTGCCGATCCTATTATGGGCGATTTGGGAGAGCTCTATGCGGGTTTAAGTACAGAGCTCGTTGCAGGAGTACGCGCAATGCTTCCCTTAGCGGATCTTATTATCCCGAATCTGACAGAAGCGCTACTGATTCTTGGCAAGGAGGCGCTCTATCAAAATGCGACCGAAGCACAAGTGCTTACATGGATGGAGGAGCTACATGCGCTCGGCGCGAAATCTATTCTCATCACGAGTGTCGAGCTCGATGGCGAATTTTATATCTTTGGTTATAGTGATGCAGAAAAATGCACCTTTAAAGTCCCTTATCAAATGATCCCCATTCATTTTGGAGGGACCGGTGATATCTTCACCTCT
>JASLEF010000031.1 GCA_030151245.1 Ignatzschineria sp.
GGTTCTGGGTTCTGGGTTCTGGGTTCTTACTCCTGAGTCCCTAGTTCTTAAATATTTCGCATTAAATATTAAATGTTAATTTTCACGCTAATAGCCACATTTCGTCCGGGCTGTGTCCATCGATCTAAATGTTGATGCCAACCTACCCACATGCCATGCGCCTTTTCATCCTGCAGATCAATACCATCCCAATACTTCTCATTGGTTAAATTATAAATACCGGCATTAATCTCAATATGACGATCGACCTTCCACCAAGCGGTTAGATCAATAACGTCATACTTTGGTGAATCCACAAAGTGGAAATATTTATTATCCGTTTTATATTCTCGCGTTTTTCCATTAACGTGCTTCCAATCAAGTGATGCCCCCCAATGATTAGCCTCATAAGCTAATCCCACGGTATAAGTTAAAGGATCAACGCCTAAACGATCCTTATCAAAGGGATTACTCTCAAGCTCTTTCCCAGTTGCCCTGTTTTTACTTTTCGCCCAGGCAATAGAACCACTTAAACTCCAGTTTTCTGTCAAATTTTGTCTAAAACTTGCTTCGATACCATACACATTAATCCGCTTTACATTGACCGGCATTGTATAACGCTGCCCTGCACTATCTGCGATATTTTCAGCCCGAATAAAGTTATGATACTGACTTAAATAACTATTGATTCCCCATCTCGACCAACCATCATCATATAGAACACCGGCTACATAATTTCGAGAAGTCTCTTTTTTCAAATCAATATTAGGGACTAAATGGGTTCCACCATGATTATAAGTACCGAGATTATCAAAAGAAGGATGTCGAACGCCTTCACTATATCCCATAAATGCCTCGGCCCGTTGATCTAAAAAAGACTTACTAATATTTAACTTTGGCGTAATACTTGTATCCTGATAATGTTGAGACCCAAGATAACGATCACTAATCACTCCGCCGCTATTATCGGTTTTTCCTTGCTGTAAAAAAATCGCATCAGGTGAACTCTTCATCGTATGTCGGTCAATATTCACCCCCGCACTAAAGCGCCAGCCATCTCCCCAACTAATATGATCTTGCAGATAAATCCCAATATCTCGTATTTTTGCATCTGGAAAATCCTT
This sequence comes from Ignatzschineria sp., assembly GCA_030151245.1. Lineage (GTDB taxonomy): Bacteria > Pseudomonadota > Gammaproteobacteria > Cardiobacteriales > Wohlfahrtiimonadaceae > Ignatzschineria. The sequence goes on from JASLEF010000031.1 coordinate 1,104, forward strand.
ACGTTGCTGATCTTCATTAGCCGTTGCCCTCTCTAATCGGGAACTCTTAGTTTCTCGCAAATCGACACCCCATGAAAGGGTATGAGAGGTAGAACCCACCACAAAAGCCTTATCAAAATCGAGCTTCAATCCTTTAATATCCACTTTAAAATCACTCACAGAATGTGATGTCGGGACGGTATTGCTCGCACTAAAACGGCTTCTTACACCATCTCTATTAGTGAGCTTGTTCTGATATAAACGTATATTCGCCTGATCAATCCAACGATTATTCAAATCCACTCGATAATCGATGGCATAGCGATTTCGTTTAATATTCAACGTGTTTTCATAAATATGATCATCATTACTTTTCATATGTAGCATATCCACATCGATCACATTTTTATACTCTTCCGCCATAATCTCAAGGCGCTGATTTTCAGCATTCCAAGCGATTTTCCCTAATAGATTATGCCCTTTTGCATCTAGCGGATTAGGGGTCGTTCGTGTCGCGCCGAGCAGATCTTTGTCACCTCTATTTTTAGTCTCGTGGTAACGTTTATCAGTCCCTATAACAAGCCAAGAAAACTGATCCTTTTGCCCAGCCCCGGTAAAAGTTGTTTTATGCTCTTTATTCGCACTCGCATAAGCATGTTGCAAACCTAAATAGTAAGTTTTTTCAGGATTCACAAAATCTTCAGGATCAAAGGTTCTAAAATTGACCGAGCCCGCTAAAGTATCGGCACCATTTTTAGCTGAATTAGGCTCTTTTAAAATATCAACCCGCTTTAACGTATCGAACTCCACAAAATCTCGACCTGCATTATAGGCTGAGCTATGTCCCCAAGCTTGCCCCTCCGGTAATCTATCCCCATCAATGGTCATGGTAATTCTATTAAAATCTATTCCCCGAATTCGAATACCTTGACTAACCCCTTTTTGCGCATCCTTAGCAACACTCACCCCCGGCATATACCGCGTCAATGTTTTAAGATCTGTCACGGCTGCTTTATTCAACGCCTGCCGATCAACGACTTCTACGGAATGAACTCCTTCGTCAAAATCCTGCTCAATTACTTGTCCTTGCACTTGTACGGGAGATAAAGTGACAATCTCCTCTTCCCTCTCTTGAGCATTAACTGGGGATAAAGAGACTCCTAATGTGACCAATACCCCAAAACCTAGATATGAATATTTCATAATTGTCCTATATTTTATTTTTATAAAACTCCCCATAAGTGGGAACTATTCCAACCTTAAACAAACTTAAGCTAATTCAAACAATAACAATAACAATAACAATAATAATAGCGATAATGATAACTATTACCATTTGCATTTAGAACAAAGTATATTCTCCATGAGGGAATGTCAACGTCATTGGCGATGACTCATCCTCTTCTCTTGCAAAGCACAGCACTTTTTTTGAAGCATTTGACCCTTTTACAACAGTGAAGGCTTATCGAGAAAAGCCTCAAGAATGAGAGGTGCGATAAACTGAAAAAGGTGCTATTCTGCTTGACGGATAAAATAATCATTCAATCATGTATGCAAGGGAGAATTCACGCATGTCAGGGAATAGCATCGGTAAACTATTTTGTGTCAGCACAGCAGGAGAGAGTCACGGGAAAGCATTAGTTGCAATAGTCGATGGTTGCCCTCCCGGCATTGAGATCAATGAAGAGATGCTTCAAGTAGATCTCGATCGCCGCAAGCCTGGACAATCTCGCCATACGACACAACGTCGTGAAGCTGACAAAGTCACTATTCTCTCTGGCGTCTTTGAAGGTAAAACTACCGGTACTTCCATCGCGCTCATCATTGAAAATGAAGATCAGCGCTCAAAAGATTATAACGATATTAAAGATCTCTTTAGACCCGGACATGCGGATTTCACCTATCACCATAAATATGGTTTCCGTGATTACCGCGGTGGCGGTCGCTCTAGCGCTCGTGAAACCGCTATTCGTGTGGCTGCCGGCGCGATTGCGAAAGCAGCATTAAAAAAACTCTACAACACAGAAGTTTATGGCTATCTCTCCCAACTTGGCCCTATTAAACCTTCTGAGTTTGATAAAGCAGCGATTGAAACAGAAGGCAATCCCTTCTTCTGGCCTAATTTAAAAGAGATCGAACAACTTGAAGCTTACATGGATCAACTTCGTAAATCAGGAGATTCTATCGGCGCTAAAGTGACCGTGATTGCAGATAATCCTCCCGTAGGTTTAGGCGAACCGGTTTTTGATCGTTTAGATGCCGATATTGCGCATGCCATGATGGGGATCAATGCAGTTAAAGGCGTGGAGATCGGGGATGGCTTTGATTGTATTGAAGCTTTAGGGACTGAATTTCGAGATGAAATTACCCAAGCGGGATTTCTCTCAAATCATGCCGGCGGAATCTTAGGCGGGATCTCTTCAGGTCAGCCGATTGTTACCCATATCGCCCTAAAACCAACCTCTAGTCTTCGCTTAGAAGGAAGAACGGTCAATACCGCTGGCGATGAAACCACTGTGATTACCAAAGGTCGTCACGATCCTTGTGTAGGTATTCGCGCAACACCAATTGCTGAAGCAATGCTCGCAATCGTGTTACTAGATCACGCGCTTCGTCACCGAGGACAAAACAGCTAAGGGTATTAAACATCTTAAAAAATAGGGAGGTCACTCTTTTAGCTTAATACTAAAAACAACTACAAAACCCTATAATTATTAAAGCTTTAGGTTATCAATCTACAGCTTTTTTATTTATCTAAAATGCGAGAGAATGCTATTAAAGATCGACATTCAAAACCTCTTTAAAGAGCGCCTGAATGAGATATCATATTATTTAACGCTTTTGCTTTACCATTTTATTTTGCGTTCATCAAAGAGGATTAGATCTATGACTGACTACCGCTCTCGACATATTACGCTTTCTAGCACCACGATCGCTCGAACACTGCTTCTAGCACTCCTACTCTTTACTCTCTGCATTCCTACCATTGCCGAAGAGCTGACTTCTGAAGATAGAGTGACTAAATTAAATGATATCGAATTAAAAATTGCCGATATTACACAACGCAAAAATGAGCTCCAAAAAGCCGTTGATCAAAAAAATCTGCCGGAAGAAGAGAAAGAAGAGCTCACCCAACGCTTACAAACTCTAAGTACCCAAAATAGAGAATTTATCGCACTTTTCGAGCAAACGGTTCTCGGCGGTATTGATTTATCCCTCTTCACTGAGGTCAAAGCAGATCCTAATGCTAGCAATATTGCGAACTATAATTGGCAGCAAGAGATCTTAATTATTCTTCAACCCTACTTTGCTGAAATGCAGCGAGCCACAGAGAAAACTCGACAAATTGATCTGCTTCATGAAGAGCAGAAAGAACTTGTTAAAAAAATTGAGTTGGCACGAATAGGGCTAGAAACCTTAGAAGGCATTGATAAAGAAGCTCTTAATGAGCACTCACAAAAGCTTCTTGCTAAAATTAAAGATGAATGGAGTGATCGTTTAAAATCTCTCGAACATCAAGAGAATATCGTCGATCTAAAACTTCTTGACCTCACAGACACGCGCCATTTTTTAAAGAAGTTTACGGATAATCTTTGGCTATTTATTCGCCATGAAGGTGTAGCGCTCCTCCTAGCATTTGGCTTTTCCATCTCTGCCTACTATATTTTCAGTCAACTGATCATGCTCTTTACCCGCTACCAAAAGCGAGATAAAACCCGGGTAATCAACTTTAAGTGGCGTTTAACCTTACTCATCCTACAAGCCGTCAACATTATCCTCTCTATCTGTATTTTCCTCGTCATTCTGCATACTTCTGGAAATATCATGCTTTTCGGATTAGCAGCACTGTTGCTAATTTTTATTGTGATTAGTCTACGAAATACTATTCCCAATTATATCCATCGATTACGGGTCTTTCTTAATCTCGGTCAAGCTCGAGAAGGCGAACGCGTCATTTATAATGATATTCCTTGGGAAATATCTAAAATTAATCTCTATAACGTCTATCTCACCAATCCATTACTCGATAATGGGCAACTACGGGTTACAATAGACCTTCTCGATAAGATCTATTCCCGTCATACCAATACCGATGAGCTATGGTTTCCTAGTCGTAAGGGAGATTTCTTACTTCTTCCCGATAAACGAATTGTCTATGTCATTCGCCAAACCCCCGAATCCGTCTATTTAGATCACAATGGCTCGACAATTGTTATGCCCACAGCGGAGTTTTATAAGCTGAAATTTAGTAACCTCTCCCGTGGTTACAACCTCACCCTTAATTTTACACTAGAAGATACCCCTGAAAATAGACTCTCTTTTAAAGAGGTAGAACAGGAAATTTCCCACGGAATATTGCGAGAGATGAAGCGCATGCATGAATCACTCCCGACCTGCGTCAAACGAATCTCCCTGACCGTACGACAATTAATCACCAGTAATACCACCAGTTATCAATTAATTGTGGATATGACCGCTAACTCCGCAAAATATTACCTCGAGGCGAAAGGAGCCCTCAATAGCGCCGTGATTATTTCTGCAAGAGAGAAGTCATGGAATATCCTGATGACAGAGAATATCTAAAAGAGTTCGATCCCCTCTAAAATGGATCACACGAACCATAACAATCCCCAAAAACTAGGGGATTGTTATATCATAAATCTACCTCTTTCCCCTAAACCACTTAAAGGCGCTGCTGATTTCTGATCAAAAGAGTTAAACTCCTTCGATTAATAGAGAGATTACTCCCCCTATAAAAGGGATACTGAGAAATATCGCTGACAAACGTTGATCCCCACTTTTTAAAGAAAAACTTGAAGTTTTTGATCATTTTATCGATATATTAAGGGTTATTGACGATTGTAAAAAATCATTTGTCACGATTCAAACACCGATATTCCCTATCATCTGTCTAAAATAAAGACTAAAATAGTGCAAAAAAAAGTCATCATCATGATTATTTTTGACAAAAAGCCCCCTAAAAATCATTTATTTTTAATTTGATCAATATTTATGCAAAAGTTACCTTTCAAGCGATAAATCGCCTCTATTTCTAAAAAAATAACTTTTCACTACAAACTTCCTACACAGCATATTCGCTTTTTCAGAGATTATGTTAAATAGCACTGTTTTACTCAGCTCATCATAAGTTCCTATAAACCTCCAAGTCTGTCGCATGAATTCAGATGAAATGCGAGTTCTAGCTCTTTTTAATCATTATTCCATAATCAATAATGAGTCCTTAAAAGCGCTATCCACTTATCTCAAAAAGAAAGCTTTGTCAATATTGAGCTCACAATAAATATTCGTTACGGTATTAAGGGTTAATAACGACTAATAAAGGATTTTATGAGTAAGCATCAAACTAGAATTGCAATATTAGGCGCAGGTCCAAGCGGTCTTGCACAATTAAGAGCTTTCCAAACATTACGTGATCAAGGTCATGAGATACCGGAAGTTGTCTGTTTTGAGAAACAAGAAGACTGGGGCGGCATGTGGCGCTACAGTTGGGAAACCTGTACAGATAATAATGGGGAACCTATTCATGGAAGTATGTATCGTTTCTTATGGATAAATGCCCCTAAAGAAGCACTAGAATTTGGTGACTACACATTTGATGAGCACTTTAAAGAGCCTATTCCTTCTTATGTACCAAGAGCCGTTTTAAAAGATTACATCACCAGCCGTGTTGAAAAGAATAATATTCGTCAATATATCCGCTTCAACCACGCCGTTAGATGGGTAGAGTATCATGAGGATCGAGAGATATTTACCGTCTCCGTGATGGATCATAATAACGATGAACTGATCACTGAAGAGTTTGATTATGTTGTTTGTGCAACAGGACATTTCTCAACGCCTAACCTTCCGGAAGTGGAAGGATTAAATGAATTCCCTGGCCGTATCCTTCACTCCCATGAGTTTAGAGATGCCCGTGAATTCAAAGATCAAGATATCCTCATTATTGGTAGTAGCTATTCTGCGGAAGATATTGGTACTCAGTGCTTTAAGTATGGCGCTAAATCCGTAACCTTTAGTTATCGCACAAGCCCTATCGGTCATGACTGGCCTGCAGGCTTTGATGAGCGCCCACTCGTAACGAAAGTTGTCGATACAACGGCACACTTTAAAGATGGCACCACAAAAGAATTTGATACCATCATGTTCTGTACAGGCTTTAAGTTTAACTTTAGTTTCCTACATGATGATGTTCGCTTAAAAGCGAAAAGTAGCATCTACCCTGCCGATCTTTACAAAGGCATCTTCCTGATTGATAATCCGAAGATGATGTATGTCGGGATGCAAGATCAATATTACACCTTCAATATGTTTGATACTCAAGCATGGTATGCCCGAGATGTCATCATGGGCAAAATTACACTTCCTTCAAAAGAAGTCATGCGCGAAGATAGTCTCCACTGGATCGAAAAACTCGCTAAATGCTCAACTGACCATGATTACATTGATTATCAAGCGAGCTATATTCAAGATATCCTACAAGCCACTGACTATCCGGACTTTAATGTCTACGAGCAAGGATTGATTCTAAAATCATGGCAAGGCGATAAGAAAGAAGACATCATGGGCTTCCGTAATAAGAGCTACAGCTCTACCATTACCGGCACTTTAGCTTCTTGCTTACCGAAACCTTGGATTGAGATCATGGATGACTCATATCGCGGATTTATGAGACAAGAGTTCGTTCCTGCTAAGGAAGATGCCTTAGAAGATCAACCCGCTTAATTTGCAGTGATATCGAGCGGATACCCGCTCTTTCCTCGCAATCATTATCACAAAACCTATGGATAAGACAATCCATAGGTTTTTTCATTCCCTTCTTCACCACGCCCCTCATCCCTGCTTCATGACTGTTTCATCACTTTTTACACGTTCCTTCGTAAAATTTAATAACAGCCTCATGCGCGCTCTCTCTTCTCTCTCTTCTCTCCCACCCTCTCTTTCCCTCACCATACACGCCAGAAATGGTGAACTCCTATCATCCTTTCGCTTTAAATATCGAGCATCCCTTTGCCACACTAATGACAACATCCTTAAAACCTCTCTCGGCGGCATCCTACATTTAAAAGCACTCGTCAATTTCTAAATTGATTCCAAGCCGATTCCAAATGGATATCTAATGGATATCTAATGGATATCTAATGGATCTCACAACCTCTCTCACGATCACCTTAAAAAGATATTTCTCCGGCAACAAACACATTTCCTTCAATAAATAACGCCCCGAGCGAACACAATCCTCTCAGCAGATCTTCATCTCTCATCAGCTTAGATTTTAATGCATCTCTCTCTTTCTTGCTCCTCTCTCCCACCCTCTCTTTCCCTCACCACACACGCCAGAAATGGTGAACTCCCATCATCCTTTCGCTTCAAATATCGAGCGTCCCTTTGCCACGCTAATAACAACATCCTTAAAACCTCATCAACTGCGATTTCTCTGAGGCAATAGAAAAGCCCACCAAGAGATTCTTGGTGGGCTTTGTAATCTGATCATATCTTTTGAAGAATCCCTTAAAAACTCGCGATTGATTTTCCAATAAAAT
>JASLEF010000188.1 GCA_030151245.1 Ignatzschineria sp.
CAGTGATTCACGTGCCATGATGGTTTCCATCACCTTAGTGGAAACGGTACGGGACTTTTCTCAAGCTAAAGTCTATATCACCTATTTAGGTCCTAAAGAGGAACGAGGTGAAATTATCGACTTACTCCATGAGTATGGTCCTGAATTTCGCCGTCAACTTGGGAAGATATTACGCTTACGGACGATTCCTCGTTTTCATTTTATTTACGATGATCTCCTTGAAAAGAGTAATGCGATCACTTCCCTTATTACAGAAGCGATTCGTTCCGACGAACTAAAAGCTGAGAAAAATCGCCCAGATGAATCAGAAGATTAAACATAAACGCCGTCATATTGACGGCATTTTGCTTTTAGATAAACCTAAAGGCATTACCAGTAACCATATTCTTCAAAGGGTTAAGAGACTATTCAATGCCGAAAAGGCGGGGCATAGTGGCACCTTAGATCCTATGGCTACAGGGATGTTACCCATTTGCTTTGGAGAAGCGACTAAATTTGCCGGTCAATTATTAGATAATCACAAATCTTATCAATTCACCTGTCAACTTGGGAAAAAAACCTCAACCGGCGATGAGGAAGGCGAGGTCATTGCGACAGCTGCCCTTCCCGAAGATTTAAACTCCGAAAAATTAGAAGCCTCTTTCAAAAATTTTTTAGGCGAAATCGAACAAATTCCACCAATGGTCTCAGCGTTGCATCATGAAGGTAAACGTCTTTATGAACTCGCACGTGAGGGAATTGAGGTTGAACGCAAAGCTCGAAAAATTACGATCCTCAGTTTAACGCTAGATGCCATCACGGAAAACTCTTTTACGGCAACAGTTACATGCTCGAAAGGTACTTATGTTCGGGTACTAGCTGAAGATATTGCCGAGAGTCTCCAAACATTAGGACATTTAATTATGCTCCGAAGAATCACTATCCATCCTTTTGAAAATGAGACCTTAATCCCCTTTTCAGAAATAGAAGCATTGTCAGATCAATTAGATAGTTTAGATGCCTTACTACTACCTATTGACCGTGCCGTCACTGACTTACCAATACTCACCTTTAGCCAGGAAGATTCAGCCCGTATTCTTCATGGACAAAGGATACGAATAGAAGGTACACTCGATAGTAATTTATATCGCCTCTACAGTGACGATAACCAATTTTTAGGGATCGGTGCGCCTAATACGCCAACCTCAATTGGCCCAAAACGCATCATCCAACAAAGTTAAATTTTTTAAGTGAGATTCATTTTTTTAATTTTTAATGTTTATTTTTGGAGGGTTTATGAGTTATCAACATATTGTTGTACCACAAGGCGAGAAAATTACCATTAACAAGGATTTTTCTTTAAATGTTCCCAATAATCCAATCATTCCTTTTGTTGAAGGGGATGAAGTGGGTGCAGAAATCACTCCTGTGATGAAAAAGGTCATTGATGCGGCAGTTGAAAAAGCTTACGGCAATGAGAAAAAAATCTCCTGGATGGAAGTTTATGCCGGTGAGAAATCAACAAAAGTTTATGGTAAAGATGAATGGTTGCCTAAAGAGACGTTAGAAGCATTGAAGGATTTCGTTGTTTCAATTAAAGGTCCTTTAACAACGCCAGTGGGGGGTGGAATTCGTTCACTCAACGTCACCATGCGTCAGACACTAGACCTTTATCTCTGTATGCGTCCAGTACAATATTTCCAAGGGGTTCCTTCTCCTGTAAAAGAGCCAGAAAAAGTAGAAATGGTTATTTTCCGTGAGAACTCAGAAGATATCTACGCAGGTATCGAATGGGAAGCGGGATCACCTGAAGCGAAAAAAGTTATTGACTTCTTACAAGATGAAATGGGCGTGAATAAAATTCGTTTCCCAGAAACTTCAGGTATTGGTATTAAACCTGTCTCAATCGAGGGAACTAAACGCCTCGTACGTAAAGCTATTCAATACGCAATCGACAATGATAAACCGAATGTAACACTCGTTCATAAAGGTAATATCATGAAATTCACAGAAGGTGGCTTCCGCGATTGGGGATATGAGCTTGCTCGTGAAGAGTTTGGTGCAACATTGATCGGTAATGGTCCATGGTGTGAATTCAAGAACCCTAAAACCGGGAATATGATCACCGTCAAAGACAGTATTGCAGACGCATTCTTACAACGTATTCTCTTTGAACCAGAGAAATACAGTGTTGTGGCAACATTGAACTTAAATGGCGACTATATTTCTGATGCGCTTGCTGCACAGGTAGGTGGTATTGGGATTGCGCCGGGTGCAAACCTTTCAGACTCTATCGCAATCTTTGAAGCAACTCATGGAACCGCTCCTGATATTGCTGGTAAAAATCTTGTGAACCCAGGTTCAATCATTTTATCTGCAGAAATGATGCTTCGCCACTTAGGTTGGACTGAAGCTGCGGATCTAGTGCTTAAAGCTCTAAATGGGGCCATATCTTCGAAGAAAGTGACTGCAGACTTCGCTAAGATGATGAAAGATGCGACGCAGGTCTCAACAAGCGAATTTGGCGATATTATGATTACGAATATGTAATACATATTTATCTCTTAAAAAGAAAAGCCTCTAATAAAAATTAGAGGCTTTTTTGTGTCCGGTTATTTTGTTCTAGAGGTTACTAATTAATGCATAACTAACAATTCAATGGAACAACTACTCCCTGACTCTCTTACTTAAATATTAAGCAGGCTTACAAACAGTTGTTTGAAGACCACGATCTGACTCTTTCGCTTCAAACTCAACTTTTTGACCTTCCGCTAAAGTACGAAAGCCATCCCCTTGGATTGTAGAGAA
>JASLEF010000197.1 GCA_030151245.1 Ignatzschineria sp.
TGTCTCTCCTTTCTAGAGCCCTAAATTGTGTCATTAACACTGCACAATTTAGGGCTTTTTTATGGGGGAAATTCTCTAGAATTGGTTGTATAGCCATTCTTTTTAAGAATATTTGGGATAGCTATTGGTATAGAAATAACGCCTGTCAAAAAAAATTACTCCCGCAGTTCCCTGTCTTTTAATAAGAAAATTTCAAATTAACCTTATTATATATTGATTGCTTAATGATAATTATCTGTTTATAAAGGAAGAAGGTATTTTGCAGATGGTCTCTACTCTACTTGTCCATAATGCTAAATACCTAATTGAATACCTTTAAAAGAATTATGAAAAATCATATAAGAGATTATAAAAATTATAAAAGTGTTTCTAGGTATTTTATTTTAACGAGGATATCGATGATTATAATCAAAGAGGAGTAATTTATGACAACAGCTCATGATCCAAAAACAATGCGTAAAATATTGATTGCTAGTTTAACGGGGAGTGTTATTGAATGGTTTGATTTTTTTCTTTATGGAACGGTTGCCGCATTGGTATTTAACCAAATATTTTTTGTAAGTGAGGATCCCACAATTGGCTTGATTCTTTCTTATGCCTCATTTGCTTTAACCTTTTTTATTCGTCCTTTTGGTGGTGTGCTATTTAGCCATATTGGGGATAGGATTGGTCGTAAAAAGACTCTAGTATTGACATTAAGCTTAATGGGGATTGCAACGATGGCAATCGGACTTTTACCGTCATACCATACGATTGGGATTTGGGCGCCGATTTTACTCATTTTCTTTCGATTGTTACAAGGTATCGGTATTGGTGGAGAGTGGGGGGGAGCGCTGCTATTAGCAGTTGAATATGCGCCTAAGGAAAAACGTGGTTTTTTTGGAAGTGTACCGCAAGTAGGAATCCCAATTGGTATGGTGCTTGGAACATTGGTGCTCTCTTTAATGACTTTGCTACCCGATGAAGACTTTATTGCTTGGGGGTGGAGAATACCTTTTATTTTAAGCGCACTATTGGTTGTTTTAGGACTCTGGATTCGTAATGGAATTGATGAAACTCCCGCTTTTAAGGAAGTACAAAAAGCAGGGAAGGTGCCGAAGCTTCCTGTTATGGATACATTACGTTTTCATTGGAGGGAAGTCTTAATTGCTATTGGTGCAAAATTTGTAGAGACGGCGCCTTTTTATATTTTTAGTACTTTCATTGTCTCTTATGCGACGATGAATCTTGGCTTTAACAGAACAACGACATTAACCGCTGTGATGATCGCTAGTGTAATTACATCTTTATTGATTCCATTAATGGGAGCTTTTTCAGATAAGGTGGGGCGTAAAAAACTCTATGTTTTTGGTACAATAGTCATGATTTTGTATATGTTTCCCTACTTCTGGATGGTTAACCAAGGTTCTGTTGCGCTATTATTCATTGCGACAATTTTAGGGTTGGGAATTATATGGGCTCCTATCACGGCTGTTTTAGGAACTTTTTTCTCTGAAATATTTGCCCCAGAAATTCGTTATACGGGGGTGACGTTAGGATATCAAATTGGTGCGGCATTAGCAGGGGGAACGGCGCCACTGATTGCGGTTGCTTTCTTAAGTTATTATGAGTCTTACGTGCCGATTGCGATCTATATTATGCTAACAGGAGTTATCTCATTGGTTGCCATTTCTTTTGCGAAAAATACTCAGAGTAGTTTTAAAGATTAAGTTTTTGTTACATGAAGCCTAGCGGTAGTGGATTAAATCAATAGAGGTGAATCACCCATCAATTAATGGAGGATATTAAATGAGAATATTGAATGAGAAAGAGATTGAAGCATCATATAAAATGGCTGATGCATTGAAAGATGTGGCGGATATTTTAAAGGCAAAATTTGCGAGCAAGGTAGAGAATCCCCTTAGAACGGTAATTGAGTTTCCTAAAGAGCATGCGTCCGTTCTTTATATGCCTTGTGCTGATCTTGAAAATCAATTAATGAGTATGAAGGCAGTAACGATATTTCCAAATAATCCTGCTTTAGGAAAGAATACGACACAAGGCGTTATTTTACTTTCAGATGCAACGAATGGTGATCATCTTGCGCTTCTAAATGCCTCTTATTTAACAAGATTGAGAACAGGAGCGTTAAGCGGATTAGCGACGGCTTATCTTTCACGTGAAGAGAGTAAAGTGCTAACTGTCATTGGTACAGGGAAGATGGCTTTTGAGCAAGTTTTAGGTGTTTTGGAGGTGCGTGATATTGAGACGATTTATTTGGTAAATCCCACTCAAGAAAATGCAGAGAGATTTGAGCAGTCACTTCGTCGTTATCCAATTTCGAATAAAATATCTATTGTGATAGAAACTGATGTCGCAACCGCGGTTAAAAAAGCAGATATTATTAATTGTGCCACTCGTTCAAAAGAGCCGGTTTTTAATGGTAATGATATTCAACCAGGAACGCATGTGAATGGTGTTGGTTCATATTTACCAGATATGTGTGAAGTAGATTTTAAGTTTATTGCAAGAGTAGATCAGATCGTTGTCGATGATTTTCATGGTGCGACAGAAGAGGCGGGGGAGTTTATTAACGCCGTTGAAAAAGAGGGCTGGTCTTTTGATGAAATTAGTGGAGAGCTTCAAGCGCTTGTTGCGGGTGATCTATCAGGGCGAAAGGACCAAGATGCTATTACTTTCTTTAAATCTGTAGGTTCTGCTTACTTTGATTTAGCGGTTGCGCAAGGAGTATATCGTAAGGCTTTAGAGAATAAAATAGGTCTTGAAGTTGAGGTCTAAAAGGGATTTTATAATTTAATCTTGTCTCATCCTGAAGTAAAAAGCCGCCTAATCAAGCGGCTTTTTTTATGGGTTGAAATTAAAGAAAAATCACGAAACAGTCAGTTTGTTGTTGGCGAAGCTTTTGGCATGTTGCTTCTGCTTCTCGTTCGTTCATACCTGAAAGTAGGGCGCGATAATATTCTCCAGTGTTGAAGATCTGAACATTACCATTGCGAA
>JASLEF010000046.1 GCA_030151245.1 Ignatzschineria sp.
CTTTATGACGGCAAGAGCAGCCCATCTCCCATGGGAATTCATCGAGCATGTTTCAACACGCATTATTAAAGAAGTCAACGGCGTATCACGAGTAACCTACGATATCTCCAACAAACCACCAGCAACTATTGAGTGGGAATAGGATTAATGTAGTTTATATTAGATATTCAAAAGCCCGCGAATGCGGGCTTTTGAACTATCACTAATATCATCTAAATTCAATGTAATATTCGGCAAGTTTCTTACATAAAATATCTTTATCTAAATTTTGAAGCCAATTATCTTTTTCTAATGCCATGAATAATTTTTGAGTTTCAATTTCAATTCGGTCGTGAACACAAAATAGAGTTCCATCTTTTGATATATTGATCGTTCGAATTGCTCCCGCCCAATCGTATAATTCAGAAAAAAGCTGACGATGAAGTTTTCTCATGTAGTCTAAATTATAAGGAGGTAATTCGAAATAAATACTCTGAATCGTAAAGCTCGTAATTTCCCTTTCTGCACTTTCTAACAGTGTCATTTCTTGAATATTTAAACGATTCTTGAGGATATCTGAATTGGGATAACAGTAGTGATCGTTGCCAGTATCATACTTATCCATAATCTAACTTTGATATTTATTCAAAATCGCTTCTAATGTTGTTTCTGCTTTTGAATAATCAACCTGAATCCCTTCAAGTCTCGAGCTCTCCTGAAAATTTCTGAGCTTTACTTGTTCATAATATGTATAAGGATTAAAGATATCCAATGAAGGAGCAAGTTCTCGATATCGTTGAAAAAACTGAATAACTCCCATTTTTTTCACTCTAAATGTCATCTCAGATCTCATATTTTATCTCCCTTTACGTTAGATTCATTTTGCATCGTTTACAATGAAAATCTCAAGAGACCTCGATATTAAATGCTTCATCATAATTTGTATACTCTTTCGAAGATTCTCTAACAAAACAGAAACGTTTCAAGTTCATCATTCACATAATGAAAAATCCTAGTTCATTCACTGAACTAGGATAGATCTTACTCGTTGTCCTTAATGCACTTTTATTCTTTAGCTGCTTCTCGGCATCAAAGTCTCTTACGAGATCTTCAGTGCCGCTTTCGCCTCAGCTAATGTTCTTGCGGAGTTTTCAGCATAGAGCTTTAACTCATTCAGAACCTTTGCTCCTAAGGCTTCTTCAAACTGTACTTGATTGGAGTCGATTTCATATTCCGCCTGCCCCCCTTCACCAAGATTTGATTGAAAGATACCGGCGGCACTTACTGGCAAGAAGTCTTCATACACGATTGGCTCAATCTGTAATGCGCCTTCGGCAATTAACGCTTTGAGATCGCCGGCATCGAATGTTCCGGCTTTCGCTTTACCTTTATCAGTTGCATAGTAAGCAAAGTATGCAAGTTCTTGATCATGAAGTTCTGCATAATTATCCGGAAATGCTGCGAAATTTTTCGCTAATAACTCGTAATAACGATCACTATTCGATTCATTTGCCGGGCCTCCCATTTCTGCTCTCGTTTTATTTAAAAGCTCATCATAAAGCATACGGCCTTTCGGGGTTAATGCTGCACCACGTTGCTCTATTTCCCCAAAACGTGCAGTATGACTGCCCGCCTCTGCACCTAAAGCTTGATCGGTAAAGCGGACGGACTCTGAAAGCGCTTTAAAACTTGTTTGACGAAGCAAGATCGGGCATTTTCGAGTAGGAGGTCCTTCAATCACCGCTTTAGGCGTGATTCCTTTCTCCGGCATGAGGCGCTGTACCTCATCGATATCTAATGTTCTTGGCGTTAAATGATTAATGTGCGGCCCCTTAAATGCCACCACATCTGCGATCAAGCGATGCTGATCATGAAGTAATTCATATTGAGCTTTTGTCACAGTGGCGTCTTGATGCCAACAGAATGTTTTTAAAACTTCTGAAACGTATAATGTCGCATCTTCATCATTTAATCCGCCATCACTTTCTGCCTTTTCGATCAGCCGAATTGCTTCATCACTAAAGATTTGTCGTGCATTCAAAATCTCTAAAATTTCTTCACGAAGAACAGGATCTTCTATCAACTCTAATCTTAATAACGATGTAAAAACACGAAAAGGACTAATGCGAAGCGAATCCTCATGAATCGCACGAAATGCCGTAGAGTGTACAGGAACACCCGCTGGGGTTAAATCATAATAGCCCACTGGAACCATCCCCATCACTGCAAATAGTCGACGCATCATATGGAGCTCTGCCGCTGTTCCAAGGCGAATCGCGCCATGACGCTCTTCATCTAAACGCGCAAGCTCATCCGTCTGCAGTAATTGCGCTTTCAGCTCAGGTTTTTTTACTAAAGTTTCTTGATTCACCTCGGCAACAAGATCCATCAAATCCCCATATAAAGGCACCTCTTTTTGATACATTGCCGACATTTTTTCTGAAAATTTTGCCCGAATCAAATCCGGAGAGATAAAGCTATCTTTTGCCATCGTTCTTTCCTAAAGTGCATAAACTGATCAGACCTCCCCATTCATCTATAAAATGATGCCTCTACGATGAGATCTTCACTGAATATTGTTATTATTTATCGTGAGCGATTTTATCTTTTATCCTTTGCCACGCTCATCCAACTCATCCTCATAAAACCAAAAGTTCCGCCATTAAACAATAGAAAAATAAGCAAAAAGTCATTCCCTTTTTTCATACCTTCTCTTGAGAGAAAGGATCGATAGTTTCTCTATGCTCGCTATTACTCGGCACTTTTAAAGCATTCTAGCGAATCTATTTTGAAATAAAAGTTATTCCTAAAAGGAATAACATCATTCTTAAAAATCATTTGAGGCTTTCATTCTGAGTAGACTAACCTAATGAGTCGCCTTCCACGATCTCTGTGGGCGCGATGTGCTTATTTCATTCACACGATGAAATATTACAGTCAACAACGATAACAATGAAATACCTGACTGACTCGATAAGGCACTACCATCTATCACAATCGTGACACCATTAATAAAGCAATATAACGATCTAATAAAGGGAAATTTATGGGAAATATTTGGCGTGGGTATAAAAGACAATCTTTTATGCTAAAAATCACTTCTGGATTTATTCTAGGCTTAATCATTGGCTTAATTTTTGGACCGGCAAGTAATGTTTTAGCGCCTTTAGGGCAGATCTTTATGAACCTCTTAAAGATGATTGTTATTCCGCTTATTTTTCTCTCACTCATGGTTGCCGTCAACCATTCAGCACCGAAAGAATTAGGCAGAATAGGAATGAAAGTATTACCGGTTTATCTCTTCTTTACCGCTATTGCGATCTTTCTTGGTATTGCCATCGCCAAACTAATGAATCCCGGTGTCGGTCTAACCCTTCCTGGGGACCTCTCTATTGCCGTGCCAGAAAGCCCAAGCTTTATCTCAACCCTTATTAATATGATCCCCACCAATATTGTGCAAGCCATGGCAGATGGCAATATTCTATCTGTCGTCTTTATGGCAATCATCGTAGGTTTACCGGTACTCTATATGCGCCACAGCGAACAAGAAGCACAAAGAGAGATGGGAAATACCCTCATGAAGTTTATGGAAGCCGCTAATGAAGTGGTCTTAAAGATCTTAAACGGTATTTTACAATATGCGCCTATCGGCGTTCTAGGAATTACAGCGTCCACCATTGGTAGCCAAGGAATTGACACCTTAATCGCCTTAGGAAAATTTGTACTCACCTCTTATATCGGGGTTATTTTACTAGTGATTGTTGCTTATCCAATAGCGTTAAAACTTTGTGGCGTTCAAGTTCTTCAGTTTTACAATAATATTAAAGAAGCCATTATGACTTCATTTGTAACATCTAGCAGCCTTGGTACTCTACCTATTACCATCAATGCCGCAAAAAAAGCGGGGATTGATGAACGAATTGCCAATTTAACTTTACCTATCGGCGCAACAATTAATATGAACGGAACCGCTCTTCGATTTGGAGTAGGTGTTATCTTTGCTGCTGAAATCATGGGTATACAATTGGGCTTACCTGAGTTACTCTCTATTATCATTATTGGAACCTTAGCAGCTGTAGGGACGGCCGGCGTTCCTGGCGCAGGACTAATTGGTATGTCGATTGTTTTTACGCAAGCAGGACTACCTATTGAAATAGTTGCTTTAACAGCAGGAATCAATGCACTTGTCGACATGATCTTTACAATGGGAAATGTGACGGGAGATCTCGTCGCTGCAAAAATCGTGGATCAATCAGAGCGGAAAAATCTTTTAAAAACAGAAAACTCTGAATCTCTTTAGGCTCTTCTTTATAAAAGCCCCTCGTAGGTTCTTTGATAAAAAAACACCCCAAAGTTAGATTTAACTTTGGGGTGTTACTCTATTCAGTCACTCTTTTAAAGTATATCTCTAATATATCTCTAACTTTTACCGATACGTAATACCACTTGATAAAAGGACTAAATAAGATCTACAACAGGGAAATCAATCTCCGGATCCACAAAGTTATTTAACCAGTTTGTGAAACTATTGAGTGTGGCAAACAATGAAATTTGTACGATATCCGCTTCAGTAAAGCCTAAATCTTTCGCTTCCTCTAACAATGCGTTATCTAGTTTCCCATGATTTTTCACAATGCTAACAGCAAGCGTCATCAACATTTTTTCACGAGGATCCTTACTTTCACCCTTCTGCGCTGCAACGCACTCTTCTGCTGTTAATCCTGCCATTCTTTTTGCCGTAAATGTATGTGCACTCACACAATAATGACAACCATTAAAGTTAGCGACCGCTAAAGCTAATAATTCTTGCTCACGTGCTGTAAATTTTGTTTGGGCATTGAGCTTTTCTTGTAATGCTAAAAATGAAGTTAAACTTGCACCATCAATTCCTAAAGCACCAAAGAAATTAGGAAGGCGTCCAAACTTTCCTTTTAACTGCTCTAAAACTGGCTTTGCAATCTCATCGGCTGTTTCTGGCGTTACTAATGTAAATTTTGACATCATTCAATTTCCCTATGTAATCACTATTTTTTAATTTGAAATACCTAATACAGCATCTATCTTACAAAACAATATATATTTTTACAATATATCATTACATATAAATATAGAATGAGCATTTTCAGAGTCTTTCAAAGTGCCTACTATCTATTCAATTCAAAAATTGATCAATCCTGTGCAGATAATCCTGATAATCACTCCTTAAAACATTCCTAATTTTTGGGCAATTAATGCTCGAAGATTGCAGAAGTGAATTGAGGCAACCCCCTTTAATGTGTATCATGTTATGACTATGTAGCAAATCTGTATCAGCAGATTTTTATAACCTAAGGAGATAGTTTTATATGCGTATAGTCCTGCTTGGCGCACCGGGATCTGGAAAAGGAACTCAGGCTGAAAATATTGTTAAAAAATTTGGAATTAACCATCTTTCAACAGGTGATATGCTTCGTGCAGAAGTGAGTGAAGGTACTCCACTTGGCCTTGAAGCTAAAAAAATCATGGATGAAGGAAAACTTGTTTCAGATGAGATCGTCCTTGGTATGGTTAAAAATCATATTTTAAAATCAGAAAATGGTTTTCTCCTTGATGGCTTCCCAAGAAACATCAATCAGGCAGAACAACTAGATAAGCTCCTTGATGAAATCAACATGCCTATCGAAAAAGTGATCTATTTTGACGTTCCTTTTGAAATCATCAAAGAACGTTTAAAATCACGTGGTCGTTCTGATGATAATGAAGAAACCATTCTCAAACGCCGTAAAGTATTTGAAGATGAGACATTCCCATTAGTCGATTACTTCGTTCTTCAAGGGAAGCTCAAAACCATCAATGGTCATGGCGATATCAATGAGATCAGCGAAGAGATCTTCAAAGCGATTGATCCTTCACTTTAATGACTCTATATCAGTATCCTCTATTATAATGAACGATACTCTTAGAACATTGTAAGAATCAGTTTCTTCAAAAAGGCTACAAGCAATGCTCAGTAGCCTTTTTGTTATCACAAAGGTTATTTATGAAAAAAAATATTATTGGTATTGTCGGTATTATTGCCTTCATCTCTCTCTTTGCTTATTTTGGGCAAAATCTTTTTATGCCCCCCAAACAAGGTAATGTAGATACTGAGCCCTTTTGGATTATTGAAACGACCCCCGAAAAACTGACCGTATTTAACCTGACCTTAAATGAATCTTCGCTTGAAGATGCCCTATTTATTCTTGGAAACCGTTTAAACTTATCAATATTCCAAGATGCCGGCACTGACCAAAAACAACTTGAGGGGTATATCCGGGAAACACATGTCGGTGGACTAACAGCAAGAATTCCCTTCACGCTTAAAACCTCTGATACTCAACTAGATGAAATCATGGCATTTTTAACGCCTAGTAAAAAATCAACCTCCAAACGAACAATCTACGAAATACCCGAAGAATTTCATCCTCGCTTTTATGACAATATCATTGAAACAATCGCTTTTATTCCGATGGCAGTCTCATTAGATGAAGCCGTTATCCTCGGGCGATTTGGAGATCATCCGATGAAACTTCAAGAGAAAGATCAAGGGGCATTCCACTACCTTTATCCTGACAAAGGTGTCGACATCTCTTTAGATGCTAAAGGAGAATACCAATCGGTTGTCCAATATATTACGCCCAATGAGTTTGAAGAAAAAATATTACAACCACTACAAATGAATGACGCCATAGAAGTCCCTCTCCTCCA
Source organism: Ignatzschineria sp. (assembly GCA_030151245.1). GTDB lineage: Bacteria > Pseudomonadota > Gammaproteobacteria > Cardiobacteriales > Wohlfahrtiimonadaceae > Ignatzschineria. The sequence continues at coordinate 6,706 of JASLEF010000046.1, forward strand.
ATAATAATCCCCTATTCTCTATTCTCTATTCTCAGAAAATGCCGGCGATCCCTTCGATGCCGGCATTTTTTATCATATTTCATACAAGAACCTTATCAGATTCATTAAAAACACGTTTTGCACTACGAACAATTCACAAAGCTACCAACTAATCACGTCCCGTAATCTTATTAATAATAAAGCTCGCAGCCATCAGTCCCATTGTAGCCGTGACAGTCACAATCGACCCATAACCTTGGCAATTTAAACCACCACCAGCATTCTTCTTGGCTTGACTATTTTCCTTACTAAAAACTATTGGAACTCCTGCCTTTTTATCATGTGCAGGAAACTGGTAATCTTTTCGTAATATCGCTTTTAAGCGTGCACATAAAGGATCGTGGAACGTCTTATTAAGATCATCGATCATAAGTTCTTCTGCACGAGTTTTCCCTCCTGCGGCACCTGTAGTTATAATCTTATAACGATGTCGTTTTGCAAAGGCGATCAATGCGGCCTTCACTCGAACCTCATCCATCGCATCTAAAATCCAATAGTTCTCTCGAGGATGAGTTAAATATTCCGCTAAATTATCCACAGTCAAGAAATCCTCAATGATCACCACCTCACAACGATCATTAACCTCTAAAATCCGAGACCTCATCGCCTCTACTTTTGACTCCCCAATCGTTGAGGTTAAAGCATGAATTTGACGATTAATATTGCTCTCGGCAATATTATCAAGATCCATCAGTGTTAATTTCCCAACACCGCTTCGCGCCAAAGCTTCGACCGCCCAAGAACCTACACCACCAATCCCGATGACAACCACATGGCTCTCTTCTAATCGCTTTAAACCCTCCGCCTCATAAAGGCGACTTAACGTTGAAAATCGGCGATCATAATCTTGTGTCATTCAATTTGTATCCTATATAACTCAATAATCTTTTAATAAACCTTCAAATCAGAAATCTTTTTCTTCTGCGTTATTTTACACAGAAATCATAAAAAAAGAGGCACAATCATCGTGCCCCTTTTTCTCTACTTTTAAGAAGTTTTAGTACTTTTGAGTACTGATTAGCTCTTGTTGAACATCAATAGGTAACTCACTATTTTGAAAATAATTGAGTTTCTAAGAATCCTTAAGATCAATATGCTTTCAGTGGTTACTTACAGGAAGTTATCCTGATTAGTTTTGAATGCTCAACAATCCCTGAAACTTTTTAATAAGTATTCATCACCATTAAGATCTGCTAATTAAGCGAATCGCTCATTCACTTTATCCCAATTGATCAATGCCCAGAAATTTTCTAAGTAGTTCGGGCGGCTATTGCGATAATCAATATAATAAGCATGTTCCCAAACATCACAAGTTAAAAGCGGTGTTTGACCTGCAGTTAAAGGTGTTGCTGCGTTTGAAGTAGATACTAACTCAATAGAACCATCTGCATTTTTTACTAACCATGCCCAACCTGCACCAAATGTTCCCACCGCACACTGGTCGAATGCTTTTTGGAACTCTGCAAATGAACCCCATTTCGCATTAATGGCTTCTGCAATTTTTCCTGTTGCTTCACCGCCACCTTGTGGTTTTAATGATTCCCAATAAAATGTATGATTCCATACTTGTGCAGCATTATTAAACATTGGACCTGAAGATTTCAAAATAATATCTTCAAGTGATGCATTTTCAAATTCTGTTCCTGCAATCAACGTATTTAAGGTATTTACATACGTTTGGTGATGTTTACCATAGTGATATTCTAAAGTCTCTTTAGAAATATGCGGCTCAAGTGCGTCAATCGCATAAGGTAATTTTGGTAATTCAAATGACATAACGTTAACTTCCTCTCGTTAAATAGCTGATAATTTATCGGCCTCCAAAAAACTACAAGATGCCAATCCTAGTAACATATTAACAGGATTCTTTCATTTACGCTTGTATCAGAGCTTTTTCAGCAATAAAAAAGCCCACAGAAATTGTAGGCTTTTCATTTACATAGTATTTTATTGTAGGTTTTTTGTAGTCAACGACACCACTTTTACAAAGTGATGATGCCTTCTACGCAATTATTTAGCCGCAGCGAAACGTCTGTTGACTTCATCCCAGTTCACAACATTCCAAAATGCCGCAATGTAATCTACACGAACGTTGCTATACTTTTTATAGTAAGCATGCTCCCAAACGTCTAATCCTAAAACAGGCGTTTTACCTTCCATTAAAGGAGAGTCTTGATTTGCGGTTGAAGAGACTTCTAAATTCCCCTCTTTATCAGCCGATAACCATGCCCAGCCAGAACCAAAACGTGAAGCGGCAGCCGCTGCGAATTTCTCTTTGAATGCTTCAAAGCTACCGAATGCTTTCTCGATCGCCTCTTTCACCGCTCCTGTAGGCTCACCACCCGCATTAGGTGCCATCACTGTCCAAAATAGAGAATGGTTTGCATGACCCCCGCCATTGTTTTGGACCGCAGTACGAATATCTGCCGGAATTGCGTTCATGTCAGAGACTAAATCTTCTACTGATTTAGCTGCAAGTTCAGGATGATTGGCCAATGCAGCATTGACATTATTGATATATGTTTGATGATGCTTTTCATGATGAAGATGCATTGTTTCCGCATCAATATGTGGCTCTAATGCATCATAAGCATAAGGTAATTTTGGTAATTCGTATGACATAATCTTCCTCCCATTGAGTAAGTAGACATTTTGAGAAAATCTAAAGTTTCTCCACCATGAAAATATGAAGCTTACCGATTTCTTTCATCGGATTCATCCTTATTTTCATGAGCTTAAACCTTTAAAATTCCACCCAAAAATAAAAAGTTGTTACCTAATAATTTTAAGCATTTTTATGATCTAACACAAGTTAGATCCACTTTCTTTCCATTTTGGTTGCAATAAAAGATTACTTCTCAGCTTGACGTAGTGGGATAGTTTTAGAAACTTTATCTAAAACACCATTCACATAACGATGGCTGCCTTCCGCACCAAACTGCTTCGTCAACTCAACAGCTTCGTTAATCACAGATTTATAAGGAATATCTAGCTGATTTTGCAACTCATATACCCCAAGCCATAAAATCGAACGCTCAATAGGATCCACTTGTTCAACATCACGATCTAAAAAAGGTGCAATCACTTTATCGAGATCTGCACGCTTTTGAGTAATGTTTTGGAGTAACTCATGGAAATATTCGCTATTCGCTTCTGAAAATTTCTCATTGTCCGCAATATTGCTACTAATCTCAGCTAATGTGCTGTGGGCAATCTGCCACTCATACAATGCTTGGATTAAAAAGAATCTTGCAGATTTTCTTGATGCGATTAATTTACGCTTTGAAACAGACACGCTATTTCCCCTCTTCCTATTTGAATGAGAAAGCGCTCCACTAAAGGAGCGCTTATCTATTTAATCAGTAATCACAATTGGACTACTATTTCCCGGCATTACGACGTTCTTCGTGATAAATAAGACCGGTACCTGCAGGGATTAAGCGACCCACGATAACGTTCTCTTTAAGACCACGGAGATGATCTCTAAGACCGCGAATAGATGCATCTGTTAAGACACGTGTTGTCTCTTGGAACGATGCCGCTGAGATGAAGCTGTCAGTTGCAAGCGATGCCTTCGTGATACCAAGAAGCACCGGCTGGTAAGTTGCAGGAACTTTACCCTCAGCCACTAACTTCTCATTTTCACCAAGAACAGAAACATACTCTGCTTGTTCACCTTTAATAAACGAACTATCGTTTGCTTCAAGGATCTCTACCTTACGGAGCATCTGACGAATAATCACTTCAATATGTTTATCCGAGATTTTTACCCCTTGTAAACGGTAAACGTCTTGGATCTCTTTCACGAGATATTCAGCAAGCTCTTTCACACCAAGAAGACGGAGGATATCATGCGCACTTAACTCACCATCAACGATGATTTCACCCTTCTCAACTGTTTCCCCTTCAAACACGTTCACATGACGCCATTTCGGGATCAGCTCTTCATGAGCAATACCATCTGAATCCGTGATGATAAGACGTTGTTTACTCATTGTCTCACGACCAAAGCTCACGATACCTGTTTTCTCTGCAAGAATTGCCGCTTCCTTCGGACGTCTCGCTTCAAAGAGGTCAGCAACTCGTGGAAGACCCCCGGTAATATCACGAGTTTTTGATGACTCTTGTGGGATACGTGCAAGAGGATCCCCGATAGATACAACATCACCATCGTTGAGATTTAAAATAGCACCCACAGGAAGTGTATACATTGCCGTAACATCTGTTCCTGGGATATTAAGCTCATTACCCGCTTCATCCACAACACAGATTGATGGACGTTTACCACCCGTATTACGCTGTTTAGAGTCAAGAACGATCAAGTTTGAAAGACCTGTAATATCATCTGTTTGTTTTTGAACGTTGATATTCTCTTCAAAATCCACAAATTTAATATGACCTGAAACTTCAACGATAACCGGAATTGTATGTGGATCCCACGTTGCAACGATATCTCCAATCTCTACGCTACCACCTTCGTCAACAACAATGGTTGCCCCATAAGGAACTTTATAGCGCTCACGGTTACGACCAAACTCATCCATGATGATTAGCTCGCCCGAACGTGAGATTGATACAAGGTGATTCTCCTTATTACGGACAGTCTTCATACGAACAAGTTTCAATGTCCCTTTCGTTTTCACCTGTACGTTAGAAACAGCCGCAGAACCTGATGCCGCACCCCCGATATGGAACGTACGCATCGTTAACTGTGTTCCTGGCTCCCCGATTGACTGCGCAGCAATAACGCCCACTGACTCACCAGGGTTAACAAGGTGACCACGACCAAGATCGCGACCATAACATTTTGCACAAAGACCATGACGATTTTCACACGTAATCGCTGAACGAGCAATCAACTCATCCACACCCTTCTCATCAAGAAGTTCAACCGCCGCTTCATCAAGAAGAGTTCCTGCTTCGAAAAGAACCTCTTCAGTTCCAGGTACATAGACATCTTCTGCCACGACAAGACCGAGTACACGATCACGTAATGGTTCAACGATATCCCCACCTTCAACGATTGGCGTCATCAAAAGACCATCTTTAGTACCACAGTCTTCGCTCACAATCACTAAGTCTTGTGCAACGTCTACGAGACGACGGGTTAAGTAACCTGAGTTCGCAGTTTTAAGAGCAGTATCCGCAAGACCTTTACGAGCACCATGCGTTGATACGAAGTACTGAAGAACGTCTAGACCTTCACGGAAGTTCGCCGTGATAGGTGTTTCGATGATCGAACCATCTGGTTTCGCCATCAATCCACGCATCCCTGCAAGCTGACGAATCTGAGCCGCACTACCACGTGCTCCTGAGTCTGCCATCATGAAGATTGAGTTAAAGGATGTTTGTGCAACTTTTTCACCCGTTTTCTCGTCAATCACGGCATCTTTACCCAGGTTGCTCATCATTGTTTTAGCAACTTCTTCGTTCGTGCGTGACCAGATATCGATAACTTTGTTATAACGCTCACCGTTTGTTACCAAACCTTGTGAGTATTGTGATTGCACTTCCTTCACTTCCGCTTCAGCACGATCAATGATCTCTTGCTTTTGCGGTGGAATCACCATGTCTTCATAACCTACAGATGATCCTGAACGCATTGCGTAATAGAAACCTGTATACATCAACTTGTCAGCAAAAATAACCGTATCTTTAAGACCTAAACGACGGTAGCAACTATTAATCAAGTTTGAGATCTCACGTTTTGACAATACTTTATCAATCAATGAGAACGGTAAACCTTCTGGTAGAAGATCCGTTAAGAGAATACGACCTACCGTAGATTCTACACGACGATATACTTCACCTTCTTCTGCATCTTCAAACATTGAGATAGGAAGACGGACTTGAATTTTCGCATGAACATCAAGTTCTTTCAGCGCATATGCACGATGGACTTCAGCTGTATCTGTAAATACGCGACCTTCACCTTTAGCATTGATACGCTCACGCGTCATATAGTAAAGACCTAATACAACGTCCTGTGATGGTACAATAATCGGCTCACCATTTGCAGGTGAGAGAATATTGTTTGAAGACATCATGAGTGCACGTGCTTCAAGTTGCGATTCAATCGATAATGGAACGTGAACCGCCATCTGGTCACCATCGAAGTCAGCGTTGAATGCGGTACAAACGAGCGGGTGAAGCTGAATCGCTTTACCTTCGATTAATACAGGTTCAAATGCTTGGATACCTAATCTGTGAAGCGTTGGTGCACGGTTCAAAAGAACTGGATGCTCAGTGATCACATGTTCAAGGATATCCCAAACTTCTGGAACTTCACGTTCAACCATACGCTTCGCAGCTTTGATCGTTGTTGCGATACCACGTTGGATCAATTGAGAGAAGATGAAAGGTTTGAAAAGCTCAAGTGCCATCTGTTTTGGTAAACCACACTGATGAAGACGAAGTGTAGGACCTACCACGATTACAGAACGGCCTGAATAGTCAACACGCTTACCAAGAAGGTTTTGACGGAAACGACCTTGTTTACCTTTGATCATATCTGCAAGTGATTTAAGCGGACGCTTATTCGCACCTGAGATCGCACGTCCACGACGGCCGTTATCGAGAAGTGAGTCTACTGACTCTTGAAGCATACGTTTTTCATTACGAACAATGATGTCCGGCGCTTCAAGCTCAAGAAGACGTTGTAAACGATTATTACGGTTAATCACTCGACGATAAAGATCGTTCAAGTCAGATGTCGCAAAACGACCACCATCAAGAGGTACTAAAGGACGTAAATCTGGTGGAAGCACCGGCAAGTTTGTGAGGATCATCCACTCAGGCTTATTGCCTGAGGCGATGAATGACTCAACAAGTTTAAGACGATTTGAAAGACGTTTAAATTTCGTCTCTGAACGTGTCTCTTGAAGCTCTTCACGAAGTGTTGAAGCTTCTTCTTCAAGATCAATCGCTTTAAGAAGTTCTAAAACGGCTTCAGCACCCATGCGGGCATCAAACTCATCGCCATACTCTTCAATCGCATCTAAGAACTCTTCGTCCGTTAATACTTGACCATGTTCAAATGGTGTTAAACCCGGCTCAATGACTACAAATGATTCAAAATAGAGAATCTTCTCGATATCACGAAGTGTCATATCAAGTAATAAACCGATACGGCTTGGGAGTGATTTCAAATACCAAATATGCGCCACAGGTGAAGCAAGTTTGATATGACCCATACGCTCACGGCGCACGTTTGAAAGTGTCACTTCAACGCCACACTTCTCACACACAACACCACGGTGTTTAAGACGCTTATATTTACCACATAAGCATTCGTAATCTTTTACAGGTCCGAAAATCTTTGCACAGAAAAGTCCATCACGCTCTGGTTTAAAGGTACGATAGTTGATAGTCTCAGGCTTTTTAACTTCACCATAAGACCAACTAAGAATTTTTTCAGGTGATGCAAGACCAATCTTGATTGCATCAAAACCACCTTTATCTTCATTCTTAAATAAATTTAATAAGTTCATTCGTTATCTTCCAATGTATATTTAAAGAAATGTCTCTACGAAACGGTTAAGGGAAAAGGATGAGATTACTCATCATCCTCGTCACTGACCGTGTCAATATCGATACCCAGAGAACGGATCTCTTTAATCAGTACGTTAAAGGACTCAGGCATTCCCACTTCAATGTTATGCTCACCATTTACGATGTTTTTGTACACTGCAGTACGTCCTGCAACGTCATCCGATTTCACTGTTAACATCTCTTGTAGTGTATATGCCGCACCATAAGCTTCAAGTGCCCACACCTCCATCTCTCCGAAACGCTGACCACCAAACTGTGCTTTACCGCCGAGTGGTTGTTGTGTTACGAGTGAGTATGGACCTGTAGAACGAGCATGCATTTTGTCATCCACTAAGTGGTTAAGTTTTAGCATGTACATGAAGCCAACTGTTACAGGTCTGTCAAATGCATCCCCTGTACGTCCGTCATATAACTTAATCTGACCTGATTCAGGGAGATCAGCTAAGCGAAGCATACGACGCATTTCATCTTCTGATGCACCGTCGAATACTGGGCTTGCCATTGGAACCCCTTTTCTTAAGTTACCGCAAAGCTCAAAGATTTCATCATCACTAAACTTGTCTAAATTAACCGTTTGTGCGCTTTCATCTTTGTTATAGATCTCATCTAAGAACTTACGAAGCTCTTGTGCTTGCGCATGTGATTTGATCATTTTATCAATTTTAAGGCCCAGACCATGTGCCGCCCAACCTAAGTGCGTCTCAAGGATCTGACCGATATTCATACGTGATGGAACCCCTAGTGGGTTTAAGCAGATATCTACCGGTGTACCATCTTCCATATACGGCATATCTTCTTCCGGAACAATCATCGAGATGACCCCTTTGTTTCCGTGACGACCTGCCATTTTATCTCCCGGTTGAATACGACGTTTCACCGCAAGATATACTTTTACCATTTTGAGAACACCCGGTGCTAATTCATCACCCTGTGTCAATTTCTCACGTAACTCTTCAAATTTCTTATTAGAGTCTTTACGTTGTTGCTCAAGAAGTTTTTTCAATTTCACAAGCTCTTCCGCTTGCTCCTCTGACTTCAGCTTAAGCTCTAACCATTTCTCACGTTCGACTCCTTGTAAGAAATCTTCTGTGATTTTATCGCCTGCCTTAATACCTTTATTGCCTGCGGCAACTTCAGCATCAATAAGACTCTTACCGACACGCTCAAAAAGGTCATCTTCAAGAATACGTAATTGGTCATTTAAGTCCTTACGTACGCCACGAAGCTCACGATCCTCGATCTCTTTCGCACGGCTATCTTTTTCAATACCATCACGCGTAAAGACACGAACGTCAATAACGGTACCATCCATTCCCGAAGGAACACGAAGGGAGTTATCTTTCACATCTGATGCTTTCTCACCAAAGATCGCACGAAGAAGTTTCTCTTCCGGTGTTAAAGTTGTCTCACCTTTTGGTGAAACCTTACCCACTAAGATATCGCCTGATTTTACTTCCGCACCGATATAAGCAATTCCTGCTTCATCAAGTTTAGAAAGGGCTGATTCCGATACGTTTGGAATATCCGAAGTAATCTCTTCAGGTCCAAGTTTAGTATCACGAGCCACACAGGTTAATTCTTCAATATGAATGGTCGTGAAGCGCTCTTCTTTCACCACTCGCTCAGAGATTAGGATCGAGTCTTCATAGTTATAACCATTCCATGGCATGAATGCCACAAGCATATTTTGACCAAGAGCAAGCTCTCCTAAGTCTGTTGAAGGGCCATCCGCAAGAATATCTTTACTAGAAACAACATCGCCCTCTTTTACGAGAACTTTCTGGTTAATACAAGTATTCGCATTTGAGCGCTGATATTTTGTAAGGTTATAAATATCAACCCCAGATTGACCCACAATTGTCTCTTCATCATTCACACGAATAATGATTCGAGTCGCATCAACGTAATCAACAACACCACCACGTTTTGCAACAACACAAACCCCAGAGTCACGAGCAACAATACGCTCCATCCCTGTTCCTACAAGCGGTTTATCCGCATTTAATGTAGGAACTGCCTGACGTTGCATGTTTGATCCCATGAGAGCACGGTTAGCGTCATCGTGTTCCAAGAACGGAATCAATGCCGCTGCTACAGATACGATCTGTTTTGGTGAAATATCGATATAACTAATTTGCTCTTTGGTTAACAGCGTAAACTCACCTTCAACACGTGATGCAATTAAGTCATCAACAAATGCGCCTGTTTCATCAAGCTTTGCATTCGCCTGTGCGATTCCGTAGTTTGCTTCTTCATAAGCTGAAAGATAATCAACCTGATCAGTCACACGACCATCAATCACTTTACGATAAGGTGTCTCAAGGAAACCATAGCTATTCGTACGAGCATAACTTGCAAGCGAGTTAATCAGACCAATGTTTGGACCTTCCGGTGTTTCGATAGGACAGACACGCCCATAGTGAGTAACGTGAACGTCACGAACTTCGAAGCCTGCACGCTCACGCGTCAAACCACCTGGACCAAGCGCAGAAATACGGCGTTTATGCGTTACCTCTGATAATGGGTTATTTTGGTCCATGAATTGTGAAAGCTGTGATGAACCGAAGAACTCTTTAATCGCAGCACCTACAGGTTTTGCATTAATAAGATCATGCGGAGTTAAGCCTTCTGCTTCTGCGATTAAGAGACGATCTTTGACTGCACGTTCAATACGTACAAGACCGATACGGTAAACGTTTTCAACCATTTCACCCACTGAACGGATACGACGGTTACCTAAATGGTCTACGTCATCCACGTTGCCGTGACCGTTACGGATTGAAACTAATTCTTTTAATACATCAAGAATATCTTGATTAGAAAGCGTACCTTCGCCTGTATCACTATCACGACCTAAGCGACGGTTAAACTTCATACGACCCACTGCTGATAGATCATAACGGTCACTTGAGAAGAAAAGACTTGCGAAAAGATTTTCCGCGGCTTCTTTCGTCGGTGGCTCACCTGGACGCATCATACGATAGATTTCGATTTGTGCTTCTAATTGGCTCTTCGTTGTATCTGCACGAAGTGTATCTGAAATATATGCCCCACGATCTACTTCGTTTGTGAAGATAACTGGAATCGTATCAATACCATATGCCACAAACTTCTCAAGCATTTCCGCCGTAATTGCATCATTTGCTAAAGCTAAAAGCTCACCGGTTGACTCATCTAATACATCTTGAGATAGCACTCTACCCACAATGTACTCAAATGGTACTTCAAGATCTTTCACACCTGCTTCTTCAAGCTTCTTCGTGTGACGAGCAGTGACACGACGACCTTTTTCAACAAGAACTTCACCATCTAAAAGAATATCGAATGCCGCCATTTCACCACGTAAACGAGCAGGCACTAATTCTAAAAATAGCTTCTGTTTTTTGATTTTAAAAGTATTTGTCTCAAAGAATTCCGCTAAGATTTCCGCATCAGATAACCCTAATGCTTTCAAAATAATCGTTGCATGAAGTTTACGACGACGGTCAATACGAGCAAAAACGAGATCTTTCGCATCAAACTCGAAGTCCATCCATGAACCACGGTATGGAATAATACGAGCAGAGAAAAGAAGTTTTCCTGAAGAGTGACCTTTCCCTTTATCGTGGTCAAAGAACACACCTGGTGAACGATGAAGCTGAGAAACGATGACACGTTCTGTACCGTTAATAACGAATGTCCCATTCTCAGTCATTAATGGGATTTCACCCAAATAAACACCACCGCGACCAAACTGGTCGATATCCGCTTCACGGATCTCTTTAATCTCGCCTGTTTCTAAATCTGCAATTTTAAGACGCATACCAATGCGAAGCGATGCCGCAAAAGTAGTTCCACGCATTTGACATTCACGCACATCAAATTCTGGCTCACCAATATGGTAATCAACATACTCTAAAGAGAGACGAAAACCATTCGAAGTTGCGGTTTTGGCTTTAATAGCTTCAATTGGGAAGATCGATTGAAAGGCTGCATTTAAACCTTGATCTTTACGGTCTTTACGAGGAGTATTATCTTGTAGAAATGTTTCGTAAGAATCGAGCTGAGTCGCTAAAAGAAAGGGAACTTCTTGAACTTCTGTTTGTTGTCCAAAGTCCTTACGGATGCGTTTTTTTTCTGTAAACGAATAGACCATGCAATGTATTCCTCATGATGATGGGGAGTGTAAACATATAAATTAATCCTTTGGCCAAAAGGCCTAATTTATACGCTCGAAAAAATATTTTTAGAAGCTAGTAAAGGCTAGAGTCAAAACCCTAGCCTTTACTGTTCAATCTT
>JASLEF010000049.1 GCA_030151245.1 Ignatzschineria sp.
AAGATTTTCATCCTTCGAGTACTAATCGCTATCCGATTACCGATTATTCTAATACTGATATCCTCTTAAAGAGATATTAACTAATAAAAACGTCAAGAAGAACAATCTTAAACTCTCATAAATAGATGTCAGAATTTGCTAATAAATACAGAAATTTGCACACAAGCGCTATAATCTATCATCACAACATCAATACTGATATACAACAAAAAGAGCGTTAAGATCTCAATTCACTCATACTTAGACAATATTATGACGAAATTTCACTTCCATTTTCATTTCCGTGCTTTTGCTAAAAAAGCACTCTATATATTAACGATCATCGCATCCTTAATATTAATTGCCGATATTACGATTGTTGATCTCCCTAATATTCAAAAAAACTTAGATGTCGAGCCTAGTCAGTTGCAACTATGGATCTGTATCTACTTCTTAATAGATTTTATTCTCCTGATGCTGATCGCAGATCATAAGTGGCAATACTTTAAACGCTATTTCATTTTGCTATTACTCTCCATTCCTTACAGTAACATTTTGACATCTTACTCCATTGATCTTGGTTCTAATCTCCTCTATATCCTAAAGTTCCTCCCCATTATTCGGGGGGTGATTGCGATGATCTTACTCATTAACCTACTGATTTCCAATAGAATCACGGGGCTTTTTATTGCTTATCTCTCCATTTTTATTTCGATCGCTTATATTCAAACCTTGATCTTCTTCCTTTTTGAATCGCCCCAAAACCCCGAAGTAAAGTCCTACTATGACGTGCTTTGGTGGGCATCAATGACAGTCACGACATTGGGATCTAATATCATTCCTATTACTGGTATCGGGAAAATCAGCACGGCGATTTTAGCCATTACTGGTATTACCATCTTCCCCATATTCACGGTCTATATCACAACGATGGTACAAGCTTGGAATAATGAGAAAGATCGACACGAGAAAAGCACTTTAAATAACACCCCTCACGACAAGCAAGCAACCATTACAACCACTGCTCAATCCTCAACAACCTCTCAAAATTAAGATTTATTGGATATATTAAAATTTTATTAAAGAAAAACTTATCTACATCAAGATTTCATCTCAAAACCCTCAGTTCAATTGAGTAAATCAGCCTATAATGAAAGTAGAGAAGTAACACATTACTCAGAAATGATGCGTTGTAGCATCGTCTTTGACACAGATTTTAATGCTTTAGCATACACCGTTCATCAATCAATGAACGCTTATGAAAGAAGCATCATTAACAGATTTAATTGAAGTTTTTTATTCACTAATTGTCAGCAATTTTGCTGTCTCAAGGAGTCCAATAATGAGTAGTACTTTCTTTATGCCACCGGTAAACGTCATTGGTGAAAATGCACTTGTCGACGCAGTCGCAACCCTTAAAGGTTATCACTTTAAAAAAGCATTGATCGTGACCGATAGCTTTCTTGCAAAATCAGGAATGGCAGATGAAGTGATCAACCTCCTTAAAAAAGATGGCATGGAAGCTGTCGTATTTGACGGAACAAATCCTAATCCAACAACCAAAAACGTTGCTGATGGCTTAGCCATCTTAAAAGCGGAAAAATGTGATTTTGTAATCTCTCTTGGGGGCGGTTCACCACATGACTGTGCAAAAGGGATCGCGCTTTGTGCCACCAATGGTGATGATATCAGCGCTTTTGAAGGTTTAGATAAAACTAAACATCCTCAATTACCTATGGTTGCGATTAATACCACAGCAGGTACCGCAAGCGAAATGACCCGCTTCTGTATCATCACTGATGAAGAACGCCACGTTAAAATGGCAATTGTTGACAAGAACTCTACTCCGATTCTGTCCGTTAATGACCCTCACTTAATGAAGGGGATGCCTAAAGGTTTAACGGCAGCGACAGGAATGGATGCGTTAACACACTCAGTAGAAGCATATATCTCAACAGCAGCAAATCCTATTACAGATGCCTGTGCATTAAAAGCCATAACGCTTATTATCGAAAACCTCAAAACAGCTGTAGAAGATGGTCAGGATATTGCGGCTCGTGACAACATGGCCTATGCACAGTTCTTAGCGGGAATGGCATTTAACAATGCTTCATTAGGATATGTTCATGCTATGGCACACCAACTTGGTGGAATGTATGATTTACCGCATGGCGTTTGTAATGCAGTACTTTTACCACATGTCTTAGACTTTAATAAAACAGCAGCCGCTGCACGTTTAAAAGATGTCGCAAAAGCGCTTCTCATCAATGTAGAGGGTATGAGCGATATGGAGGGTGCAAATGCGGCGATTGCGAAGATCCGTGAATTATCAGCATCCATTAATATTCCTGCAAACCTCACGCTTTTAAATGCAAAAGCTGAAGATATTCCTCTTCTTGCAAAGAATGCGTTACTTGATGTTTGCTCAGCAACCAATCCGGTACAAGGTTCACAAGCGGATGTTGAAGGAATCTTCAAAGCAGCAATGTAAACCTCTAAACAGAGATATTCAATCAATCCCCTTTCTTTTCAATCCTATTTGAAATAGGTATTTTAATCGATAAAGAATAGGGATATCAAAAAGCAGTTTCTCTCTCTAAGAAACTGCTTTTTATATTAATCACTGTTTAATCGTCATTTCGCATTAAGAATACCGATCATCACTACGGATCACTAATGACAAAAACTTGCCAAACTTCTCCCCTATCGTATATTGGCTTTTAAAAGAGCGCTTCATCAGACAATTCTCAACCATTCTATGATCGCTATCGATGATTCACCCCACATTATCCTTTAAGATTGGGGATAGCCTCTTGACTCACAAGATCAAATACTTGCCAAAGTGCCCTAAAACGCTTCTCATACTTTTCATGCCCTCCAAAAAGCAATTCTGTTTGTAAGGAGTCAATCATCGCCATATAAGTCGCCGTTAATGTCGAAGTCGTTAATGCCGAATCAGGATGATTTAGCGTGGATGCGTCAATCATTTCTCCGACATAACTCTCAAGCTCATCCATAAAAGCATGCATCGGGGTAATAGACTCATGATATAGATGCGAGGGTGGCGCAAAAATAGTTCTGAGCCAAAACTGCATATCATGGGATTTCATGAATCGACTATCGAGACTCTCTAAATAAGCATATAACTGGGATTTCAATTGATCCCCTCCCGTAATCATCTTCTTGATATAAGTAAGCTCTCTCTCAATCATGATAGGAATCAGACTCAAAAACAGCTCATCCTTATTGCGAAAGTGGGCATAAATAGAGGCCTTTTTAATCCCAACATCCCCGGCGATCTCATTCATAGTTGTGGCATCAAACCCTTGTTCGGCAAATCTGATCAATGCGGCACACTGCAATCTTGAAGCTGTCATCTCTCATTCCTATCATCTAATATCATGGGAAAAATTATATACTAGATCGCAATGATGATCAGCTCTGTTTCCGCATCAATCCTCTTTTAAACTATCAGATCAAATCGTTAGTCAATCTCCTTAGTCAATCGGCAAAGCAGCAATAAAATTATTCCTAACAGACCACAAATGGCTATAGCAATAGGTAACAACGCAATACTCTGCACAAATAGACTTGCGAGATATCCTGTAATTGCGGGCAATAAATATTGCAAAACGCCCATCACAGAAGAGGCTGCTCCTGCTTGTTTACCGCCACAACTCATCGTTAACGCCGTAATATTACCTAACACTAAACCTAAAGCCGAAATAGAGATTGCTAGAAAAAAGGTATAAACCAAGAGTGATAATGTCATTTGACTTGTAATGCCATAGAGCACAGCAGCAAAAAGGGTATGGATAAACATCCCTATCATCAATAATCGTCTCGCTGAAACCCCGCGCACTAAAAAGAAATTAGACAACATTCCACTGACGACTAATCCAATAGAGTTCATCGCAAAAAGATAACTAAACATGGAGGAAGATAGACCGAAATGCTCTCTAAAAATATACGCAGAGCTACTGACATAAAGAAACAATCCACTCATAGCAAAGCCTGATGCTAAGGCATAGAGCATGAAGTTATAATTTCCCATTTGAGTGAAATATGTCTTTGCAACATGCTTTAAATTCAGCGGCGAACGATTTTCTTTCGGCAAAGAATCTGGCACAAGTTTCCACGCCCAAATCAAGCTTAAAAAGCCCACCAGCGCAATAACCCAAAAGATCATTCTCCAATCGCTAATATCCAGCACAATTCCTCCTAATACAGGGGCTAAAATAGGCCCTAACATCATTGCTTGCATTAACAGAGAAAAGACATGCGCAGATTCCTTTAAATTACAGGTATCTGCGACAATCGCTCTCGGGGTCACCAATCCTGCAGATGCTCCAATCGCTTGAATAAAACGCGCAACAAGCAACCATTCAACTGTAGGGGCCATTGCGCCCATTATTGAACCTGCAATAAAAATTATAATCCCCATTAACAGCGGCATTCTGCGACCAAACCGATCTAATAAAGGACCATAAATCCCCTGTCCAATAGCAAGTCCTCCTAGAAAAATCGCTAAAGTTTGTTGTACTCGTCCAAAAGGAACTTTTAAATCTGCGGCAATATCAGGCATCCCCGGTAAATACATATCAATAGCCATCGAATCTAGGGCCGTTAATAACGCCATTAAAAGAAGGAGAGAGATACTGACTGCTCGACGATTACTCGTCACTATTTTTGCGCTCATAAAATTTTATTGTCTAACCTAATATTCATTAAAGAGATCCTTGAAGCGTTCTGCTCTTGAATCACAATTGATAATTTCAACTTTACCTACCTACCGTTAGGTAAAATAATGAAAAAGACTATATAGCAATCGTTTTAATCTCGCAATAGCTTGGCAAAATAAAATTACTCTTGTCACATAAAAATACTCATCTTCAATATGTTGGAATCAAAATGGCTCTAAAATTTCTTCCGAAAAACTACGACTATTATGAACAATGATATAAATCATGTATAATGCACCGTTTTAATTACCAATACACTGATTTTTAAGCTTTTAAATTTCAAAATATCGCCCTAAACATCCCTCTATTCCTATTATCCGAAAAATTTGTAATCTACACGGAATCTAAAAAAATGAGGCGTTTATTACATAAAATTGGATATTGAGATGTTGCGAGATGTGGATACTTTATAGATCAGTCTTATTGAGGCTTTTCATTACCCCAATAACGCAAGGGAAAACAACACTCAGACAATCAAACTAGGAGGTTTTTACAAGAAAATGTACGAAAGAAAACGAGATCAAGAACTCGGCATTAAAACGGTGGGCATACGTGAATGGCCCAAAAAAGAGCAACAATATCATCGTTACGAAGCAACGCCCTATAAGGCTCTTGATCAGCTTGCAAGCAATTATCCCTTAAATGAAAATCATGTGGTTGTTGATTTTGGGGCAGGTCGTGGCAGAGTCTCATTCTACCTTCATCATCGCTTTAATAGCCAAGTCATTGGCGTTGAAGTCAATGACACCACACTTGATGAAGCGATGGCGAATAAAGCGAACTATAAAAACTTTTTTAACCTTGAGCGACAAGGTAAGCTAAGATTTGATTTTGCACTTGCCGAACAATACACCATATCTGAGAAGAAAAATTGTTTCTATTTTTTTAACCCCTTCTCTTATCAGATTTACTGCTCTGTCTTCAAAAATATCACTCAATCTTATCAACGTACTCCTCGACCTATGGATATTATTATCTATTACCCAATGGCGGAAGTCGTTGATTATTTAAAACGAAAAACGCCCTTTAAGCTCCATAAAAAAATCCCGGCATTTAATGCCCACGGTAAACATGGTGTCTTTAAAGTCTTTCGTGCAGGTTATGATGAAGTAGCCTAATATCTGAGAAGATTGACAAAAAATCCATACACTTCATGTCCCAGGCTTTCCTTGAAGTGCATTATTCTATTTTAGATAGTTAAAGTCAGTGGCAAAATCACTGATCTCTGGTCGCTGAGGACATAACCTCAATTTTTTGCAGATCTTCTATCAAAGAGAAGCCCCCATATAAAAATAGCGCTTTATTAAAATCAAAAGCGCTATTTTCTCATTCTATAAAAGCTGATCGCAATCCATTCGCTACGCTGCGCCAATCTCATCTAATTGGTCAAGTGATGGCACATAGAGATAACTTCCGGTGACGGCGTGAGTATAAGAGAGCATCCGATCAAAATGCTCATCTTCATCTCCAAACATTCTGGCTAGCATCTTCACATAACGGCTTAACTCAGCACTATAGGCTAAGAAATAGAGTCCTTTTTCACCACTAGCATAACCATACGGCAAGCTGTGACGAACAATCTCTAACTCTTCCCCATCTTCATCAATCACCACGCGCTCAGTATGTGCGCCCATCGGTTTAGCATCATCATCCATCTCAATATCAGATTGTTTATGACGACCAAATACTTCCTCTTGGGTCTTTAAATCAAAGTGATCAAATTGCGTTAATGAATGCACCCATTTCTGGGCAATCACATAACTGCCGCCGGCATCAATACCTTCGTTAATAATCGCGACTTCTTGACGATCCTTCGCTCCCTTCGGATTCTCTGTACCATCAACAAAGCCACTTAAATCACGCGCCTCTAACCAACGGAAACCATGAACTTCCTCTTCCACTGTGACTAAGCCATCAAAAAGCTTCACCAAATCTTGCGCGACAGAGAAGTTAATACGGTGCGAGTGAGAATTGATATGTACAAACATATCCCGCTGTGTCGCTCTAGCCATACCATAACCAAGCTCTTTAAAATCGACAAGTTCGGGCGCACTTTCTGCATTTCCCGATAGCTTTGTCCAAGCTTCACGTCCAAATGCGACGACAATTTGTAAACCTGAGTCAGAAAAACGACTAAGGTATGATCGCTGTCTCGCTAATAAGCCGGCAATCGCATCTTTAATAGCATCAAGATCATCACTTTTAAAGTCAATCTCCATAAAGATTGCATGATCACGGTTTTCAACAATTAAACCTTCCTGAAAATTCAGCTCACTCATCACCGATACTCCTTTATTGTCTGCCATTAAATTGTTTTTTATACACAATTCCACAATTATACCTATTTTTGAGCCTTTTAATAGATTACCCCACCATAATTGCAGCGAATTAATACGCTATTTTCATGATTCTTGATCTATTTCAATCACAAAATGCCGTACAATTAAAACTCCACATTTAATCCTTCAATAACTCCAGAGATCACTCCACTATGATTGATGTATCAAAACTCTTTATTCTTGCCGCCGGCATTATTGTTGACCCTAAAGGCCGCCTACTCGTTGTTAGAAAACAAAACACCCAGAAATATATGCTTCCTGGTGGAAAAATTGATGCCGGAGAAACCCCGGTAGAGGCTTTAATGCGAGAGCTTCAAGAAGAAGTTGGATTGACCATTCCCCCTCTACTGGCGCACTTTATTAAAGAGTATGAGGCTCCTGCCGCTAATGAGCCTGGGTATTTTATTCGCTCCAACCTATTTTTTATTCTTTTACCGGAGCTAGTGGAGATCAGCGCTGCGGCAGAAATTGCCGAAGCGATTTGGATCACACCTAAAGATATTCCAGACTATGATTTCGCGCCACTCATGACAAGCTTTGTGATTCCTACCTGGCTCGATCTTGTCAATGATATGGGAGAGAGTTTAGGGTTTGACTCAGTATTAGATGCTTAAATAGATCATTGATGCGATTTAAGTGAATGATGTTACAAATATTTCTTCTAAACACTGTCGAAGAGAGCTTAAAAGCGAGCCAATCATCCAACAATATTTTTCTAAAAATGCTTAGATAATGATTAATAAAATAAACTTAAAGGAGATATTTTATGGAAAGTCCCCTCATTTTAGATCCCAAGCAAACAGCTGATTCCGCCATTATCTGGCTCCATGGTTTAGGCGCTAGTAAGGAAGATTTTCTGCCAGTAGCCCAAATTCTACAAAATAAAATATTACCCGCTACTCGCTTTATCCTACCCCAAGCGCCTGTTCGCCCCGTCACTCTCAATAATGGGTTTCCCATGCCATCATGGTACGACATTATCGCACTTACTACGCCTCGAGAAATCAAACAATCTGAGCTTGATGAATCGAGTCAATATGTCATATCTCTCATCGAAGATGAAGTGGCTAAAGGGATCTCCCGAGACCGCATCATTCTTGCAGGTTTTTCTCAGGGAGGAGCTGTTGTCTTAAATACAGCCTTTATCGCAGATGAAAAACAGGTTGGAGGTGTAATGGCTCTCTCAACTTATAGCGCAACCTTTGATCCTTCGCTCAATATTAGTGAGACTAAAAAATCAATTCCTACCCTTCATCTTCATGGAACGATGGATGATGTCGTAAATATTGATTTAGGGAGAGCGGCTGAAGCATTTTTGCGTCATCACGGAGTTCAAACAACTTGGCATGATTATCCTATGCGCCATGAGGTTATCAGCGAAGAATTACAGGATATTGCCAATTGGTTAGTGACACAATTACAACCTCATTCTAACGAGCGCTAATGCGCTTTCTATGACAATAAAATTAATTATCTGAGGAGAAGAATATGAATACCCCTTTAAATGTCGTGATTATCGGCGGTATCGGCGCCGGCATGAGCGTTGCAGCAAAAGCAAAACGCGAAAATCCAGACGCGAATATCACGGTCATTGAAAAAGAAAACTACATCTCTTTTGGCGCTTGTGGCCTTCCTTACTATTTAGGAAAACAATTTGACGATCCAAGTTATATGTTTGCAAGAACGCCAGAACAGATCAAACAAAGTGGGATCAATCTTCTCCTCGAAACGGAAGCCATTAATATTCATTTTGATAAAAAAGAGGTCAAGGTTCGCGCTCTAAAAACAGAGGAGATTTCAATGATCTCTTATGACCGCTTAGTCATTGCAACCGGTGCTTCTCCTAACCAGCTTAATCTTGCGGGAATGAGCGCTAAAAATATCTATTTACATACCAAACTTCAAGATGTTGATGCCTTAAAAGCAAATCTTTCTCAATATCAAAATATTGCAGTCATTGGCGGAGGCTTTATCGGCGTCGAAGTCGCTGACCAACTAGCGGCCTTAGGTAAAAAGGTCACTATTATTCAAGGGGGTGCACACATTATGCAAGGGCCTTTCGATACAGAGTTCTCTGAGCTGATTGAAAAAGCCCTGATCAAAGAACGCATCAAAATCCACTTAGATGCCGCAGTGACAGGTGTAAAGGTCGTTGATAATCAGATTCAAAGCGTGATGACCTCTGATGAGCACCTTCCCACGGATGCCGTCATTGTTGCCATCGGTTTTAAGCCCAATACAGCATTTATCACCGATCCTCGCTTAGAAAAACTCCCCAATGGCGCCATCATCATCAATCAATATGGCGAGACCTCTATCCCTAATGTGTTTAGTGCCGGAGATTGTGCCACCGTTCCACATCGTCAGCTTGGTGACCGTTATCTGCCACTAGCCACATATGCCAACAAATTAGGTCGCCTCATTGGCACCAATGTCGTCACAACTAAAGACCACTTTCAAGCATTTCCAGGAGCTCTTGGTTCTAGTCTTCTAAAAGTAGGTCAGTATGAATGTGGCAGTACAGGCTTAACTGAGAAAATGGCCATTGAAGCCAATATCCCCCATAAAACAACCTTGATAAAAACCCCGAATCATACCAATTACTATCGAGGACAAGTTACCCTTACCATTAAGTTGGTGTACGATCCGGAAACAAAAATCCTGTTAGGCGCACAGATCTTTGGAAAAAAAGATGCCGCATTACGTCTGCATGCCCTTACGGTTGCGATTCATGCGGGTATTACGACGGAGGAGCTAGGTTTTATCGACTTAGGATATGCACCACCATTTACGACGACATGGGAAGCTATTAACATTGCTGCCAATACTGCGAAATAATGAAAAAGTGATAAAGTGATAATATCGACTGCTTCACAGCCCTTCAAAAAACAGTTTTTGAAGGGTTCTCTGTTGAAAAGCTTTTGATACATTCACACTCAATATCTCAATCGAATTGAGATTGAGATTGAGATTGAGATTGAGATTGAGGTTGAGGTTGAGGTTGAGGTGAAGAGATTCTGATTCAAAATATAGTCATGTTGCTTTAAGAATATCGATCATAATGCTGGGCAAATAGACAAAACCTATAAAATTTCTTCTCTACGGTCTACCATCTTTTAAAAGACCTTCTGCTTATTAAGATCGTCATTTCAAACCGGTGTCATTATAAAATTTCACTCAAGAGTTCTTTAAAAGAATCTACCAGATGTCTCGTTCTCCTGAATTAGATGAAAACCCATTATCCATTGCTCCCTTAATTCACTAGCCATTTAAGCTTTTGATCTATTTAATAATTTACATAAAACCCCTTTCTTTTGTCTATCACAACGACTAATATATATCGACAACATTGTTGTCATTGTTCATCAATTTTATTAAAAGTCTGCGATCATCATTTTTTCAACAGGCTTTGTCATAAATTAACGATTTTTACAAACTACGATAGTCATTATAAAATTATGAAAAAAATTATCCTCTCAGCACTTATTACCTCTATTTTTGGTGTATCACAAGCAAACTCATTAGAAGGCTTAAGCCTCGGAATTGGTCTAGGTTATCAACAAAAACCGTTTGTAGGCGATAGCTCTGACTGGGTCCCCGTTCCACACGTAGAGTATCAATCAGGTATGTTCTTTGTTAAAGGACTTAAACTGGGGTTAGATGTATTAGAATTTGATAACACAAAAATAGATCTTCACCTTAAGTACCAATCCTTAAGCTTTAAACCAAGCGATTCCGATTGGCCGCTTACCGGGCTTGATCGTCGTAAATCAACACTTCTGATCGGTACCGGCGTTCATCATCGATTTGATAGCAATCTCTTTCTCACCGCAGAAATTAATGGGGATTTATTAGGAAATAGTAAAGGTCTCAGTATAGATACCGGACTTGGCTATATCCATCAAGTCAATGACCACTTTACCTTAGTTCCAGCAGCGGGAATTACGTGGGATAACAAAAAACATAATCGCTATTATTATGGGGTTTCTGCTGAAGAGTCTTTTAGAACAGGAATCTCACAATATCGCCCTAACGCTAGTATCACGCCGCATGTTGCTCTAGGAATGGTTGTCAAAGCAACAGAACAATTCCATATCTTTGGCGGCATGGAAATGAAGTTACTCCCTAGTAAAGTAAAAGATAGCCCGCTCACCAATCGTTCTACTTTGACCAGTTTTGCTTTAGGGCTTAACTACAATTTCTAGCCCTTCTATTGGTAATCTAATACTTGATAAGCCTTCAGATTACTGCTTAACTTTTCATTCCATAATCGCAAAGAGCTCTATTTATGAGCTCTTTTTTATGCGTGATTTACTTTCCAAAAAACATTCTGATAAAAGTAAATATTGCTCGAAACGTTTTTTTATGTAAAAGTGAATCCTGAGAGATCAAACTCGAAAGCAAATATTAAACACCATAAAAAATCATAAATTTATTATAAAAAACAATCATTAAAATCCTTAAATATTTCTAATCACAGAATTATTCAATAAAAAAAAATGACAAACGGCTAACCAACTCTTCACCTCATACAAGGTTCGATGACACGGTTATCAGGCCACATTCATTCACTATAGACTTGGCTTTATTATATGGTCGGTTTATTTGATAGGAGGAATCATTATGAAATTATCGGTTGTAGAGCGCTTACCTCATGAAGAAGTGATCGTAGAGTTTATGGAGATGATCGAAACAGGAGCCTTTCTCCCAGGCGAAATTCTTCCCGAGCTCCCAGAGATCGTCGATACTCTCAAAAAACCTGAAGCAGATATTGTTCAGGCCATTGAAGTCTTAAAGAGCGAAAATATCTTTCTAGACCGCGAAGGACTTCTTTTTCTCACATTAAGCGATAAAGATCTTATCCTTAGCCGACTTCGTAATCGGGTATTAAATATCCACTCTGCCGATATTATTGATCTCCTTGAGATTCGCGAAGGTCTCGAAACACGGGCATTTGTGTTAGCGACAAAACGCGCAACGAATGATGACTTTAAAGATATTGAGGAAGCACTGATCGCCCTCGAAGAGCGGACAAAGCTTCATAAAGCAGCCACCAAAGAAGATCTTCGCTTCCATTTAGCGCTGGTGAAAGCTAGTCATAATCCAACAATGGTACGGGTCGTTGAAATCATCTTTAAACAGCTATTTGACTCACTTAATGAAACACGAACCACTGTTCGAAAACTCGTCAATGTCGATTACTTTGTGGATGTACACCGAGAGCTCTATAATGCACTTGTGGCAAGAGATGCTGATAAAGGAGTCGAGCTGATGAAATCTCATATCGAAGATACAATCGGACTCTACCAAGTTCCTGCATCTGCGAACTAAGGAGCGACACTCGCTCTAAAACCCAAAATCAAAAGCGAAGACTAACAACTGGTCTTCGCTTTTTTTAATCGTGTATAAAAATATAGCGCTTATTGAATAATTACCCATAAGCAAATTTTTTAAACAGCAGTTCACTTTTAGAGAAATCTAGGGAATCATCAAGAGATCGACTGAGCACTATCTCTTATGAAAAACTATTTTAACAATCGGTAGAGCGTTGATGATAATGTTATAGGTTCTCATCATTTGCCGGCTAGTAATCATGATCGATATTCGTAAAGCAACATGACGACATTCTCGTCTCCAATCCTCTAAGTTATGCACAATTTCTATGGATAACTTAGAGGACAACTCTGCGGATGACTGGATAATAACTTTCTTCTTATGAGCTGCTAGCCATTATCTGAAATAAAAATAGACTAACGTCATCATATAAAAAGGGATTTCCCTCACTATAGAGAAATCCCTTTTGACTCATGAATTAGAGGACAACGCCCCATAAAAGTCCCTTTAAAAGGTTTAATTGATAAGTTGCATCGTGGCTTGATAGATCAGATTGACACCAAATCCCAAAAAGAAAATACCGGCAATCCCATCAATATAAGCCCCCGCTTTTTGATAAATTGCCTTCAACTTCGGTAAAGAGAAAAGAATCGATACCAACATAAACCAAAGAAATGTTTCAATGACGACTAAGGCAAAAATCTCCATACGCACCACATTTGAAACCTGTCCTCCGACAAATAGGACAAAAACACTCCCAAAATAGATCAATGCTTTAGGATTCGCTAAGTTCGTAAAGAGCCCTTTCAGTAGTAAACGATTTTTATACTGCTTCTCAATCTTAATTTTTGGCATATCTTCCATGACTTCAGCATAATAACCAATGCTAGCATTTCGTTGCCTTTTTATTTGAGTGAAACAAGCCCTTAACAATAAATACCCCAAGTAGCTTAAATAACCACCGCCCGCAAAATAGAGCGTCGTTTGTATCCAAGGTAATCGTTCAACTAATACATGCAGTCCTAATAATGCGACAATTGCCCAGACGGCAACACCGATAGTAATTCCCACAACGGTCATTAATGCTTCTCGTCTAGAATGACTAACAGCAACTTGTGTTACCAAAAAGAAATCAGGACCAGGTGTAATCAATGCCATCCAATGAATGCCAGCGACCGTCATCAATAACATGGTTGCTTCGTACATAAGTTAATCTCTGCCTTTTAAAAGTCGATCAAATCCGCCAAAGTGATTAGGAGAATAAACAAGAGAATCTTTTTGATGCTTCAAAAAGAAAATGCCGATAAGTATCATATCAGCATTTTAACGTTATTTAAGCGGTTCACTGTAAAATTTCTCAGAATATCCTGAGAAATAGCCTCATATTATCAATCTTTTAAATGAGGGGTTTTCCGACCATTTTTTCTAAAACTTTTAAAGGAGATTGATTGCTATCAACCATGTCCTCAACATCGAGCTGGAATGTCTGCTCTAACATAAACTGCCCACTCATTGCGGCATGCGGTGTTTGGTCAGAGAAACAGATCCAAGTGGATCCTGGCATAAAACTAACATCCCATTGAATACCATGATCTTGATAAGCTTGATCTTCTTTCATAAGATCATGAAACTGCAACATGAGATGATCATAATAAGTACGACGACTCTTCGTAATATTCAAGGTATCTAACAATGATGCGCCAATATTAGAGTAACTCTTCGTTTGTGGTAATAGACGTTTTGCCAGTTCCGGAAAAGACTCGCCTACACGCCACTTCCGCGGAACTCCGGTAGGATTAATGTTATTAAAAATACGGATAATACGCTTACCATGCAGCGGTCTTGAGGGAAAAGCATCAACATGTAAACGGCGATCATCTTTACGAAACGAATTACTATCACTCCATTCATCGATAGCATTCAATCTAAGCGTATTCATCGGGCTATGGAGCTTCCCTTTATATTCAGGAATCAGATCGGTGATTAAACGCAAACTCGCTTCTGAATAACGCTTTAACAATCCTTTTAAAGCAGATTTTTTCGCCTCAGACACCTCCTCCGCCGTTCCTCGAATCTTATCTTGATCGGCTTGATACATAATATTTTTACGTTTGGGGCTGACCAATGTGGGATCTAGAAGTGAAGCTTCCTCAGAGGTTAATTTAAAAGGAAGCGATGGAAAATAGAGAACCTCCCCTCGCTCTAAATGCGCCACAATATTATCTTGCTCAGGTTTTTCTGCACGCCACTCACTAATAGCTAGCTCTAAAATTGGTGCATTATCTGTCGCTACTGACATTTTTACCTCCCAAAAATCATGATACTACTGAACATAAACTTAAAAACTCCTTCAAAAACACATTACTTAGATAATATTGAAAGAGATTACAATGAGTTACCTCATTAAATAGAATGATTATCAATTGAATATTCTATCATCATTCTAAAATAATAGGGAAAGGATTAGGACAAAGTTGACCTATCACAACCGCTTTTTTTGCACCTGTCGCATTTGGGACATTCCCTACTTGATGCAACCTTGTTTGATAGCCCAATAGAGCAAAAGCCATCGCTTCTTTCGCATCACTCGAGATCCCTAAATCCTCATTTGTCAAAATATTCATATTTGGCAACTCTTCTCTTAAATAGTGAAGCAATGATAAATTATAAGCACCGCCACCCCCAATAATTACCTCATCTACGGCGAGAGTTGGCAAGATAAACCGGCGATAACTTTCCGCAATTGTCCAAGCGGTAAACCTTGTCAAAGTATGGATAATATCTTGTGGTTTTTCAGCCTGAAACTCCTGCAATAAAGCATGTGTTAAGCGACGACCAAACAGCTCTCTTCCCGTTGATTTAGGAGGAATTTCGCTTAAATAGGGGTGCGCTGTTAATTTTGTAAAAAGCGGAAGAATCAACTCCCCACTTCGGGCTATATCCCCTGCATCATCAAAACTTTTTTGATAAAGATGCTCCATAGCATCATTAATCATCATGTTGCCAGGTCCCGTATCAAATGCCCAGACATCCTCTATCATTGCCTCTTTCGGCATAATCGTGACATTACCAATCCCGCCAATATTTTGTAGTAATCGATTTTTATTGGCATCGCGGTAAAGTATTAATTCTGTCAAAGGTACTAATGGCGCCCCATCACCACCCGCCGCGATATCCATCATTCTAAAATTAAAATAGACATCCGTTTGATGCTGATAAGCTATATGAGAAGGATCGCCAATTTGCAATGTAGAGGCAACTTTCCCCTCTACTGTCGCCACTTTTTGTGGTAAATGATAAATTGTTTGGCCATGAGAGGCGACAAAATCGAGCTTTCCCGTAAATCCTAAGAAGGGGGTAGGCGTTACTTCTTGTTCGATAGATACAGCTTCTAAAAGTCTTGCCACAGTATCGGCATATAATTGCCCTAATGCCATATTTAAGGTGCAGATACCGGCAACACTAGAGCTCTCAATATGACTCTCTTGATAAATTTGTGCTTTTAAATCAGCAGGTAAAGGCTGCGACAAAAAATACAAAAGTTCACATGTCGTCTCTAACCCCGCACCTGACAGCTTTACTAAAGCCGCATCAACCCCATCTAAAGAGGTTCCCGTCATTAACCCCACGGCAAATTGTGCTTTTTCCATTTTAAGCCTCTTTCTCTGCATAGAGCAGGTGACGAATATGTCCTGCATGCGTCGTTAATAGTGCGTTTGCGGTAGCATAGTCAATTGCTAATAATTGCATAACGATCGCACTTTTAACATGCCCTTGACTCTGAGAGAGCAATAAGACAGCCGTATCATAATCACAACCGGTAGCATCCATTAACATTCGACGAGAACGTTCAACGAGTTTCTCATTCGTTGAGCGAACATCCACCATTAAATTACTATACACTTTCCCAAGTTGGATCATCGATCCTGTTGAGAGCATATTGAGAATCATCTTCTGCGCAGACCCTGACTTCATTCTCGTCGAACCTGTAATTACCTCTTCCCCGACGATGGCTTCAATCTTTATATCTGCGATCTTGCCAATCTCACTCTCCGCAACACATGCTAGCGCTATTGATTTTGCCCCCAGCGATTTTGCATAACGAATACCGCCTAAACAATAAGGCGTTCTACCAGAAGAAGCAATCGCACAGAGAATATCCCTCTCATTAAAATTAATCGCTTGAAGATCTAGCACCACTGAATCTTCACGATCTTCTGCAGCTTCCACAGGATTTCTTAATGCTCGATCTCCCCCAGCAATAATGCCCATCACCATCTCTTCACCCACACCAAAAGTCGGTAGGCATTCTGAAGCGTCTAATACGCCTAAGCGTCCCGATGTCCCCGCACCAATATAAATTAAGCGCCCCCCTAATCTGAAAGTAGCCGTAATCTCCTCAATCGCAACAGCGATCTGTGGTGCAACCCTCTCAATAGCATCTATTACAGCTTGATCTTCTTGATTAATTAAATGGACCATTTCCAATGGTGATAAGGTATCAATCTCCATCGTACGAGGATTTCTACGTTCTGTACCAATTTTGTCAAGGCTTACCTTGGGCGCTATCATGATCACAAATCTCTTCTAAAAAATAACTAAATAGCAAGTAGTATAACGCATATCCCCGCAAGAGAGAGCTTCGATCACGATTTAGAAAAAAAGCCCTGACTATTTTCTCAATAGCCAAGGCTTTCATGACTCATCACAAAAAGGTATGAAGAATGATTCCTTCCTTACCTCTTTAAGGGTTAATAACTCTTCGGAAAAGTATAACGTACACCAATATTTAACTCATTAGAACGAACTTTTGAACGAGTATTGACATCATGATGATATTTCTGTCCTAAATCAAAACGTCCTGATGTATCCACTTTTCCATAATCGATGTACCGATAGCTCGCATCAATAACAAGATCGTCAGTCACTTGATAAGAGAGCCCCGCCGTTAAGTTCCAAGCAAAGTTATTACTACTTTTAGATAATGACATTGCCTGTCCAGCATAATTGACGCTATTGTCTGCTTTAACTCTAGCATACCCCAATCCGGCTCCGACATAAGGCGTCCAATCACTGCCTGTATTAAAGTCGTAGTATAGATTCGCCATCACAAATTGGGATTTAATCTCGCTCTTATAGCCAATATTCGCCGGGGGATAGGCGGCGGTATCATTGGAAATAAAATAATTCATATTCCCATCGAGCTTTGCCTTGCCATTAAAGCCATACTCTATTTCCGTGCGTAATCTATTATCTCCCATGGGAAAAGCTAAACCGTAAGCAACTCGTAGACCTCCCACCGTATCACTCTTCTTATGATCAAGTGAATTAATGAGGCTCTCTTTATTACGATAAATGCCCGTTCCCGTTAATTTGTTTTCTAAACGGACAACTGCCCCTTTTCCTGAAATATATTGCTGAAAATCCTGCGCCATCACGGTCGTACTTCCTGCCACTATTGAAATCGCTACAGCTAATAATCTTCGCTTCATACCTACCTCCTGATTTACGGTGATATCCTTCATCATCATCCATTTTTAAATTAGAGACTATTGTTTTATCTCTTAGATTATTGATTATAGCCCGAAACAAGCCCTAAGATAAATCGAATTGAAAATTTAATCACTCAAAAATACCCAATTCTAAAAAATATGAAAGATTTTATATATAAAAACCGATTTAAAAAGAACTATGGCTGAAAGGAAGTTTTACAAGATCTTATCATTTATCGGTCAGAAGTAATCACCGATATTCTTAAAGAGAATCCTCCTAAAAGGCTCTCTTAGTACTACTCCTACAAGCCCTAACTGTAGGCATAAAAAAAACTCAACCCTTACGATTTCAAGAGTTGAGTTTTTGTTATCTCTTCCGATCATCGATTATTCTCGCGCTATCTAGCCTCAAAGATTCATCAAGTGGCTGCTGAGATCACAAGAACCATACGGTCTCAAAATATGAGATCAATATTAACCATGAATTTCACGGAAGGCATCAAATGAGATATCAGGATAACGTTCTTGCGCTAAGTGGAGATTAACTCGAGTTGGTGCAATATAAACATATTCACCATGATGATCTATCGCGAGGTTATCTTCTGCTTTACGTTTAAATTCTTCAAATTTCTTCGGATCTTTAGAGTGAACCCAACGTGCAGTGGAAACATCAACATGTTCAAAAATACAATCAACATTATATTCGAGCTTTAGTCGATGTGCGACCACATCAAATTGAAGAATCCCTACCGCACCAATAATCAGATCATTATTACGAAGAGGTTTAAAAAGTTGCGTGGCGCCTTCCTCACAAAGCTGCTCAAGTCCTCGTTCAAGATGTTTCATCTTCAAAGGATCCCGAAGGCGCGCGCGGCGGAATAATTCCGGAGCAAAATCAGGAATTCCCTTAAAGCTGATCTCTTCCCCTTCTGAGAAAGTATCCCCAATACGAATCGTCCCATGATTATAGATCCCAATAATATCCCCGGCATATGCTTCTTCTAAGTGCCCACGATCTGATGCCATAAAGGTTAATGCTTCTGGAATACGAATATTTTTACCAATTCGAACGTGACGAGCATTCATTCCCGGTGTATATTTTCCGGAACAGACGCGCATAAACGCAATTCGATCTCGATGGCGCGGATCCATATTTGCTTGAATCTTGAAAACAAATCCTGTTAACGGTTCTTCATCTGCCATCACATCTCGTGTCAAGGTTGCTTGCTTTTTCGGTGCAGGAGCAATCTCCACAAAACCATCTAGCATCTCTTGAACACCAAAGTTCGTAATCGCCGAACCGAAATAAACAGGCGTTAATCGTCCCGCTAAATACTCTTCAAGGTCAAATTCATGACTGGCGACTTTCACCAGCTCGACCTCTTCTCTAAACGCATTCGCACGATCTTCACCTAACACCTCGTCGAGCTCTTTACTCTCTAAGCCGTGAACTACTCGTCCTTTGCTTCTTGTTCCACGCTCTGTGGCATCATAAAGATGAATGTAATCTTCTAGGATATGATAGACGCCCTTTAAGTCACGCCCCATCCCTATCGGCCAGGTCACAGGTGAACAGTTGATCTTCAAAACATCTTCTACTTCATCCAACAGATCAATCGGCTCTTTCCCATCACGGTCAAGCTTATTAATAAAAGTGATGATCGGTGTATCGCGAAGGCGACAAACATTCATGAGCTTAATCGTCTGCTCTTCAACCCCGTTTGCACAGTCAATCATCATTAATGCAGAGTCTACAGCCGTTAATGTACGATAAGTATCTTCCGAGAAGTCTTGGTGACCGGGAGTATCAAGCAAGTTGATCATACAATCACGATAAGGAAACTGCATCACAGAAGAGGTGACAGAAATCCCTCGCTGCTGTTCAAGTTCCATCCAGTCAGAAGTTGCATGTCTTGCAGCTTTACGTCCCTTTACTGAACCGGCAAGATTGATCGCACCTCCAAATAAAAGGAGCTTTTCAGTCATTGTTGTTTTACCGGCATCCGGGTGGGCAATAATGGCAAAGGTTCTACGTCTTGCAACTTCTTTCGTTAATTTACTCATGATTGTAATTTTTTTAATAGGTTACTCAAAAACAGGTGCTCGTATTGTACACTTTTTTTTAGCCTAGGTCGCATTTTCGGCGGATTAGAATTGCCAAACCGACGATCTCTTGTTATAAGAAAAGGAGGTTAATTTATTAATACTACCGCATATTACATTCATGCCATTATTGGAGATCTCAAAATGTCCGAAACAGAATATCAACATATTATTGTCGCCGTTGACCAATCCCAGGATTCAGAAAAAGTCGGTAGACAAGCCCTCCTTGTCGCAAAACGTAATCATGCAAAAATCACGCTCCTTAATATCCTTGAGGGCATTAGTATTAGTGCTGGCTACGAATTAATGCCGATTATTCCTCAAGTTTCAGATAGTGAAATTATCGCAGAAGCCAAAAAATCAATGCGTGATCTCTCAATGAAACTCGGTATCCCTGATGCCGATACAATGGTCATTTCAGCATTATCAACTAAAGAGGGGATCTTAAGAGCCGCAGAGGAACTTAAAGCAGATCTCTTAGTGATTGGCTCACACACCCGCTCAGGACTAGGTGTACTTTTAGGCTCAACATCTGGCTCCATCATTAATGATTCCCCATGCGATATCTTAACAGTAAAAGTTTCGTAACCCCTTCATTGAGGGTCCTTAGACAATAATGAAAGCGCACATCAACTGAAGTGCGCTTTTTTCTTAATTCGACCTATCTCCACCCTCGTCACGTTGATCATGATCCTTGACCTCAATATCCTCCCGACGCCTATATGAGCAGATCAGTGAGGATCATATCCATATAACACTATGAATAAATAGAGCTCTCTCATCAATCTCTCTTCGCTAACAGTTTATAGACAGCATGGGTCACTTCATCGGTAAACTCCTCCCAAGAAACATGAGGGTCTTCAAACATCGTATATTGAATTAAAGGCTCTAAAATCAATCCTGTATAGAGGGATACTTGTGTTAAGATCGAGACTTTTTCAATCTCTCCTTTCTCCATTCCTTCCACGAGTAGATCTTTCATCCAAAAATGAGGTTTAAGCTCATCTTCTACTTTTGCCCAGAACTTATATTGCGATAATAATGCAAAATGAACACTATCAGGATCAACATGATAGAGCGCATAAGTATAACGTTGCATCTCCTGCAAACGGCTAATCGTATCTTTATCCGTCTGTCTCGCAATTCTGGCAATCTCTTTAGTATAGGTCCGTAAAATAATTCTAAAAAGATAGAGCGCCATCTCCTCTTTACTCTTAAAGTGTTTATAGAGAGCCGCTTCTGAGGTTCCCGCTTCTTTAGAAATATCTCTCACCGAAACTAGATCATAACCATGGCGTGCAAACAGTGTTAATCCCGCTTCTAAATAGCGGCTTTTACTACCTTCTGTTGAAAAATCAAACTTCATCGAAAAACTCCTATGAGCTAACATTCGTTAACATCTAGTATAGCAATCATCGCTCTTTCAGGGAATCCCTAGCGCTTAATTCAATTCATATTCAACCAGACAAGCCCAAGAAGTTAACGTTTGATTACTATTTTCTTGACACGATAAAGAGAACCGATTAATCTACCCTTAAAGTTAACTGTTGTTTACCTTTAGATATCGATAAAGAGTTACTTTAAAATAACTGAAGATAGAGCTTAAAATACAACTGAATAACTGAATACAATAATACTTAAAACACCTTCTTAGAGATCATTAATATTGTATAAGAAGGTAAAGTTCACTCATAAGACTGACACAATAAAGGACTATTCATGAAATGGTTTTTACGCAGACTCCTTAACCTCTTCTATAAAATAGATGTTGAGATTGATCCTCAAAGCCGAGATCAACAAGGCATTATTGTCTGTAATCATCAATCCTTTTTAGATGGACTCCTACTAGGGCTCTATCTCCCACAAAAACCTCTTTTTGTCATTGATCGTCAAATTGCTGCAAAATGGTACTTTAAGTTTTTTCTCCGCTTTGTACCTCATGTGACTGTCGATCCCTTTCATCCTATGGCGATGAAAACTATTTTACAAAAAGCCCAAAATGGCGAGAGCATCGTTATTTTTCCAGAAGGCCGTATAACGCTGACAGGGAGCTTTATGAAATTTTATGAAGGTGCAGCTTTTATTGCCTATAAAGCAAAACGCCCTTTAATTCCCGTCTTTATCGAAGGTGCCGAGCAGACCCACTTTAGCCGTTTGAAGGGCATTAAAAAACAACGTCTCTTTTCTCCTATTCGCATTGTGATGAAAGCCCCTGTCTATATTGATCTTCCTGAAAAAGGATCTGTCCAAAGCTCTCGTCACTATCTCGCAAAATTTACGCAGGAATGCCTTATGAATACTCGCCTTGATGTTTTTAGACCCACCTCTCTCTTTGAAAGTATTATTAATGCTCGCCGAGAGTTTGGCAAAGATACCGAATGTATCGAAGATGTTACCCGTAAGCCCTTAACCTATCAAAAATTAATCGAAGCCTCTCTTGCTCTTTCTCGTGTATTTTCCCGTCATACAGATGAAAAAGAACGCGTAGGATTACTTCTTCCCAATACTAATGCCGCAGCCATTAGCCTCTTAGCGATGAACGCCATTAATCGTACCAGTGCGCTTTTAAACTATAGTGCCGGCATTGAGGGAATGGATGCTGCGATCGTTGCCGCAGACATCAAAACCATTATTACCTCCAAAAGATTCTTAAGAGAGGGAAAACTCGAGCATTTCCCAGAGCACTTCCCACAAATTCGCTGGATCTACTTAGAGGAACTTAAAACAGAAATCTCTCTTAAAGATAAACTATGGGTTTTGATGGCCCGAAGAAATCCTCTAAAATACCTTCCTACGGTAAAAGCGGATGATGAAGCCGTGATTCTTTTCACTTCTGGTTCAGAAGGTAAGCCTAAAGGAGTTGTTCATACCAACACCTCCATTCTTACAAATGTTGAACAGCTTCACACGGTGGCAGATTTTACTAAAAAAGATCGCTTTATGGTCGCACTCCCTCTCTTCCATGCTTTTGGCTTAACTGCCGGAATGTTTACTGCTATTTTATCGGGGGCAAAAGCATTCTTTTATCCCTCGCCACTTCATTATCGTGTGATTCCCGAAATGATCTATGAGCTACAAGCTACCGTATTCTTTGGGACATCAACTTTTTTGCAAAACTATGCGCGCTATGCCAATCCTGTAGATTTTTCAACGCTTCGCTATGTCGTGGCCGGTGCTGAGAAACTGAGTGATAGCGTAAAACAGACATGGCAAGAGAAATTTGGGATACGGATCTTAGAAGGCTACGGCGCGACAGAATGTGCTCCTGTTATCTCTATCAATGTACCAATGGATTATAAGGAAAATAGCATCGGAAAATTATTACCCGGAATTGAATCAAAACTTGAACCCGTAGAAGGTATTGAAAAAGGGGGGCGCTTAATGATAAAAGGGGGGAATATCATGAAAGGTTATCTCTTCTACCAAAATCCCGGCGTTCTCGATAATTCAGAGATTGAAAAAAATGATGGCTGGTATGATACGGGTGATATTGTTGCCATCGATGAGGAGGGTTTCCTCTCTATCGAAGGCCGTGCAAAACGCTTTGCGAAGATTGCCGGAGAGATGGTGGCACTCGAAACTGCTGAAAGAGTCTTTCGTGAAACGTATCCAGAGCTCCAACACGCTGCCGTTACCCGAGAAGATCAAAGTAAAGGGGAAGCCATCGTCGTATATACCACTTGTCATGAAACTGATCGCCGTACCTTAATCCAAACCGCCCGTTCATTAGGGATTCCTGAGTTAGCGATCAGCCGAGATGTCCGATATATATCGGAACTCCCCAGATTAGGATCAGGAAAGGTTAATTACCGCACCTTAACTGAAATGGCTGCAGAAATTGTATAATCCTCATCTCTCTCATCATTATAAGGTTGCAAGAGGTCACTCATGCAACCCCTATAGCTCCATCGCTCACTGATAGAAAAGGGACATCCCCAAAGGCTTCCTTATGTCAATAGAATCTCCCACGCAACAAGCCACCGTAGAAGGCTCAAAAGAGAAACTTTTCAATCGCGGGATTATCACCGTTCTCAATGCCCAGTTTTTCTCAGCTTTTGCCGATAATGCGCTCTTTTTTGCCTTGATGGAGGTTATCAGTCAAGGTAGTTTTGGAAAAGAGGGGACCTATATCCTGCAGGGAACCTTTGCCCTTTTCTATATTTTACTAGCGCCATTTGTCGGTCATATTGCAGATAACCTCTCCAAAGGTCGGGTCTTACTCATTGGCAATGGGATTAAAATTCTTGGCATCTCGCTGTTGTTTTCGGGCATTAATCCTTTCATCTCTTATGCCATCGTCGGCTTAGGGGCGGCTGTTTATTCCCCCGCAAAGTTTGGGATATTAAGCGAACTTGTCTCACAAAAACTACTCATTAAAGCCAATGGGTTAATTGAAGGGTCCACCATTGTCGCAATCTTATTAGGGTCTGCATTG
This sequence comes from Ignatzschineria sp., assembly GCA_030151245.1. Taxonomy (GTDB): domain Bacteria; phylum Pseudomonadota; class Gammaproteobacteria; order Cardiobacteriales; family Wohlfahrtiimonadaceae; genus Ignatzschineria. The sequence continues at coordinate 24,425 of JASLEF010000049.1, forward strand.
GGAGGTATTTTCGCCGAAAGTAATGTTACTTATGCCCTTTTACTCGCATTTACGGCATTCTTTTTAGCGCTACTATTCAACCTGTTTATCCCTAAAATCCCCCCTAAACACCACGATACCTTTCATGCAGGGATTATTCTTCGACAATTTATTACGATCCTAAAAGAGCTTCTTAAAGATAAAAAAGCTCGCTTTGCCATCTTGGGAACAAGCCTTTTTTGGTGTGGAGTCGCGGTCTTAAAACTCCTTTTGAACGACTGGGTACGGGATGTTTTAGATCAAGGCACAGAAAAGGTCTCTGAGCTCAGTCTTATTGTCGGTATCGGCGTTATTTTAGGATCGGCTCTTGCCGCTATCTTCATTACACAAAAGAACATAAAACTGAGTCTTTGGGCGGGTATCGGAATGAGTCTCTCCGTCATCCTCTTTCTGACTCAAGAAAATCTATATCTTGCTTATGGTGCGCTTCTCCTCGTTGGGATCTGTGGCGGAGTCTTTCTAATTCCCCTCAACGCCCTCCTTCAAGAGCGCGGAGGAGAACTCAAAAGCACCGGAACCGCCATTGCTATTCAGAACCTCTTTGAAAACAGCTTCATGATAATCGCCCTACTTCTCTTCGGCGGATTAGCAGCACTGACCACCATCCATATCGCCTATCTCATGGCGCTATTTGCGGCACTCTTCTCCCTCTTCGTATTAGCACTTTTTATTCATATTCGAATCCGGAAGGTATTTGAAAAGTAGCAAGCAGCAAAAATGATTAATTAATAGCCACAAACAGAAGAGCCTGCATTTTTGCAGGCTCTTTCTACTTTTCCCATCTTACCCATTTCTTATCACAAAACTTATCCACAGGAATTGGGGATAAGGCTTTACAGATGTTCTTTTTTTCTGAAAATCTCTCTGTTTCTAAAAACCTATAAGTCTGATCCTGAAATATCGTGATATTTATTAAAAAATTACCAAATAAATAAAAAAGTAAAAATAAAATAAACAATTGGGTTGTTTCAGAAATATCAACTATAACAATTCATTACCCGTAATAATCTCTTTTAAATTTTTAATATCCATCATTAAAAATAACAATTTCACTAAAAAGCTATTGAGATTTGTTTTCATTAGAGTTACTTTCTTATTAGCATTTGCGTCTTTTTTAGATTTATAGTTGCAGAAATCTAAAACTCTTCCATTTTATTGATATTTCCTAAAAGCAGAGAATTCCTAATAAACAATCATGAAGACAAATCAACCCTCAGCACGCTTACTCAATGAGCTACCTATCAATGCTCGAGCTAAAATCACCGCCGTTATATCCGAAGGAGTGTTACAACAAAAACTCTTTAATATGGGATTTATCCCCGGTGCCGATGTCGAAATGATCCGTTCAGCCCCGCTTCTGGACCCATTAGAAGTGAAAATTTTGGATTATTATGTAACATTACGTCGTCAAGAAGCTCAAATGGTCGAAATTGAGGTTCTAGAATGACAATTAAAGTCGCTATTGCAGGCCAGCCTAACTGCGGAAAATCTACGATATTTACCATGATGAGTGGGGTTAAGCAGCATGTTGCAAATTATCCTGGGGTCACTGTTGAAAAAAAGAGCACAAGCCTACAATACCAATCAAAACAATTTGAATTAGTAGATCTTCCCGGCACCTACTCTTTTAGTGCCTACTCTAAAGAAGAACAAGCAACCATCAGTTTTTTGCTCGATGACAACCCTGATATTATTATCAATGTCATTGATGCCTCTTGCCTCAAGAGAAGCTTACATCTTACCTATCAGCTCTTAGAAATTGGCAAGCCCATCATTATCGTGATGAATATGATGGATGTCGCCAAACGCCGCGGTCTTAAAATTGATATCCAAAAGCTATCAAAGGTGCTAAATACCCCTATTGTTGAGGCGGTCGGTGCTCGAGGAATTGGTAAAAAAGACATTTTAAACGCCATGCTTACCGCCAGTAAGCAGCGTGATATCCCCCCACAAGCCTTAACTTATTCATTACTTGAGCCAGCTATTACAAAACTCGAATCATTTATTTCTCAAGAGATAACAAGTTCTATCTCCGCAAGATGGCTCGCAATAAAGTTATTGGAACGTCATGATATTATCGAGAAAAAAATCACCGAGACGATCCCTACAATAACCCCATTAATAGAACAGATCCGAAAAGAGGAATTACCGGATATTGAAGGTAAAATCACCTCCCTTCTGGCCACGGCACGATATGAAGCGGCCAATGAACTCTATACCGATATCGTGCAAGAACCTGTTAAAAGACGAGCCTCTTTAACCACTCTAATTGATAAAATTGTTCTTAATCGTTGGCTCTCATTTTTAATTCTAGGATTAGTGATTTATGGCACTTATGAACTCTCTATCGTTAAAGGCTATGAAATCACCAATCATACCTGGCCCTACTTTGCGAAACTCAAAAACTTTATTGTCTCTTTGCTTCCTAAACCTGAATTTATCGAAGTCCCCATGATCACGGAGTTTATTGTTTGGCTCGTCAATAGCGCATTAGCCCTTCTCAATTATCTTCCGATCTTCTTCATTCTATTTATTATTATTGCGATTTTAGAAGATACCGGCTACATGCCACGCATTGCTTTTGTCCTCGACCGACTCTTTCATCGTTATGGATTACATGGTCAATCAACACTACCGCTTGTATTAGGCGGGGCTTTTGTTGGAGGATGTGCCGTGCCGGGTATCATGGCGACCAAAGGTATCGCAGATGATCGTGCGAGAATAGCAACCATCATGACCGTTCCTTATATGAACTGTTTAGCTAAAGTGCCTTTCTATACACTTTTACTCGGGGCTTTTTTTGTCAATTCAATGTCATTAATGATGTTCTTTATCTCGACAATTACCTTCTTCATCGCCTTAAGTATTGCTCGAATCCTCACCTTCTCGATCTTAAAAAATAGAGAGACGACCCCATTTATTATGGAACTCCCTCCCTATCATTTACCCACATTTAAAGGGGTTATGCTTCGTGCCTTGCAGAGAATATGGCTCTATATCCATAAGGTTGGCACTATTGTCATGGCTGTGGCGATTGTCCTCTTCGTACTCCTTCAATTTCCAGGGATTTCCCAAAAAACGCAAGAAAAAGTGAATATCAAGGTCGAGCAACTTTTTCAAAAATATGACACGGCCATTCAAAAATCACCTTACTTTGCTAAAGTCAGTGATCGTGCTGTTGTGATGGATTTAATCAATATCAATCAACAATATCGTTCAGAAAGAATGGCAGCAGCCCAATCATCTGCAAAAGCGAAAGCCGTAGAAGAGAAATTT
>JASLEF010000051.1 GCA_030151245.1 Ignatzschineria sp.
GCAAAAGGATACCAAGGACGACTCGCAGGATAAGGATTCTCTCCTCGTGCTTTTTTCTCTTTATACTCTGTGGAGGACTCATAAGGACGTTTCGCACGACCAATCATAATCCCCTTCGGCTGAACCATTCCCTCAAACTGCGTAAAATCATATCGAGGTCCGGGACCAAAGTCTGCATATTTTCCGCCGTTAACATGCATTCCTCCGGTATAGTTCATGTTTCCAATTAAGACGTTGAGGGCGAGTAAAGACCAAGTATTGTAAAAACCATTCCCACTCATCATGCCGCCATGCGTAATAATCGCAGCTTTATGACCATGACTGGTAAATTTACGAGCAAGCCCTTCTATCGTCGCGACGGGTACGCCGCAAACGTCACTATACTCGGCAATCGTATAACGATCCGCAGAACGTTTTAGCATCGTAAAGCTCGTTGCGACCTCCACGTCAGAACCATCTGCTAATGTCACCTTCCCTTCATAATAGAGTTTTCCTCGAAGCGCCTTATCAACATCAGCAAGCTCGCCTGTTGCTGCATCTATCGTTAAGATCGGACTCTCTGCTCGCTCGCCGCCGTCAATATCAGCAAGACGTAAGAACTGACCGTAGAGTGGGCTCTCTTCTTCAATAATCACTAAGTGCGTCGCATTAGAATGGCTCACTAACTTCGCTGCCGCCATTCCTGCTTTCCCCGGAGCGGTTAAATAGTTCTCGTTATAACGCTGATGATCAATAATATAACGAATCATCGCCATAGACATTGCTGAATCAGTCCCCGGTAAAATCGAAATCCACGTATTATTTTGGGTAGCTAAGGTATTGGTCATCGGCAAATTAGGCGCGACCACCGCATAACTAAAATCCGCACTCTCTTTAGTTCTTGCTGCTGCCAATAATCGTCCTTGACGCTTAAAAGGATTCCCTGATTGCGCCGGAGAAGTCCCCATAAAAATCGCAAACTCTACATGATCTAAATCGGGCTTAGCATGAGCGTTATTATTCATATCATTCATCACTGCGCCAGAGCCTAAACGATAAGCTAAACCACAATAAGCCCCATGTGCGGTAAAGTTACGTGATCCAAAGGCATTATTGGTAAATCGGCGAACGAGTGGCTCACGCCCTTCATTACCGGCATTAGAGACTAAGAGCTGATTTGCTTTTACCCCAAACTCTGGATTTTTAGGATCAATTAACGTCTCTAAATCACGGATATCCTTTAATCCCTCAACATGGCCCTCTCCAAAGAGATCTCCACCATTGACCACCTCATCAATCAGCTGCTCAAAGCTAATTCGTTGCCACTGACCTTCTCCACGCTTTCCAACGCGCTTTAAAGGGGATAATACCCGATAAGGGCTCGCCACCGATTCCCCCATCTGAGCGCCTCGAGCACAGGCCGTAGAGCGATCGTAGAGTCCACCATCTCCTCCAAGCTTCGTCCAAGCTTCTGAGATAGGCATGTCATAGCGATATTGCTCTTCATTAGAGAGCGGATGGTAAGGATTACCGGCAACACGGATCACTTCGTTCTTCTCTTTATCCACTCGAACACGAATACCACAAACCGTCCAGCAACCAAAGCATTGCGTATTTGACATCGCTTGCTGAGGATTTTGCACCCATTTTCCAGCTTCAATCTCCCCTTCGACCTGCAAGGCATTTCCATAGATCGCATTTTCAGTTGGCTTCGCAGAGGTTCCCTTAATTAACCCTGTCACCATATTTTTAGCGGTATTGCTATAACCCGCAGCAAAAGCCGCTAATCCACCAGCAGCAGCGACACCTTTGACCACATTACGACGCTTACGACGTGCAGCATCTTCTGCAGATTCATGCAATTCATCACTGTCGACAGGGTTACCTGCCGCTTGAAGATCACTGTTTTTTAATTTTTCATCGCTCATAGGACTCTCCCTTTTCTCCCCTTTCTCTGCATTTTGATGTTGAAGTCTATCTTGTAAGTCATCTTTAGAATGATGATCCATGCTGAACCCCCTTAAAGCTTAACCAACGATCTTGTAATAGACTCCAAACAATAATGACAAGCGTGAGCCATAAACCAAAAGTTGCCAGAATTCCTAAAAACCCACTAAACCCCCAATCTAGATGATAAGGATTAATCACGACGTTATATTTCGGAAGCGTTTGAGATTGCATCAAGATCGCCCAACGAATCGTCCAAGCTAACGATAAAGACCCTAGTGCAAAAAGTAAGTCAATCCAGCGGCAATTAATGCGACGTCTGTTAAAGTTCACCAATGTATAGAGCATCAGAGCCACCCAATAAACAAGCAGACTCAGGCCGATCGTCCACCAAACAGAGCCCTTATTTGGAAGATCTCTAAAAGCCGCCCCAGCCGGGGTATCACTCATCGCCCAGCCCAACAAAGTCACCGCAACCCCAATTAATCCCACTAACTGTAATCGACTTAAAATAGCAGTATCATCTTGACGGCGTGACCATCTTGAGGAGAGTGCATTCCATGCTTTGACACACATAGGAACGGCTTGAAAGGCGGTAAAAAATAGAACCCAAGGTAACCATGGCGTAAACCAGATTGGCTGTGATTTTAAAACATTCACCTCTTTTCCGGTGTAGAGCAAAATCATAAATGCGGTCACTAATAACCCCATCGATGTCCACTCTAACCACTTACTAGGATTTAAACTCCCCCAGTGTAGAGCTCTAAACCACTTATAAGTCCCCTCTTTAGTCGTATTTTCACGAAGAAGAAGTAAAAACTGAACAATAATAAAAACCACAAAAAGCGGCACAAAGATTGCCCCAATCCACATCCAAGACCACGGAGCCATTTGTGTGTAAAAGTTAAAGAATCTCCCCGGTAAATGCAGGTCAGCAAGAAGCGCAATAGGCCCTACTATGCCGGCAGTAATCCCAAAACCTACCACCAAGAGCTCCAATCCTTTTAGCTCGCCATGTTTCCACCATCTTAAAACGACAGCTATTAATGAAGCAGAGGCCGCTAGACCAATAAAAAAGAAGTATTGTACCGCCCAAGGAAGCCAGGCAATCTCTTGGGGTAATGTTAATAATTCACGAATCATAAGTTGATCTCCTGCCATAACATTGCTTGTCCTTGAACTTGCGATTGGAACGCTTCGTCAAGACCGATATAGAAAACTTGTGGCGTCGTTCCTTGCTCTGGCTTTAAGACTTTAATCTCATCTGCAAACTCAATCAGCATTTTACTAATCACACTATTAGGATCTTTCATATCCCCAATAATACGCGCGCCGCCTACACAAGACTCCACACATGCAGGTAACAATCCCGCCTCTAAACGATGTGCGCAGAAGGTGCACTTATCTGCCGTCCCGGTCTCCTCATTAATAAAACGCGCCTCATAAGGACAGGCTTGCACACAATAAGCACAGCCGACGCAAATTTTACTATCCACAACTACAATCCCATCCTCGCGCTGAAATGTCGCTTGTGTCGGACAAACCGGCACGCAAGGAGGATTATCACAATGATTACAAAGACGAGGTAATACCACGTTCGTCGCTTGATCTTTCTCATAACTAAAGACCTGATACTGTCTTACTGTGGTTCTAAACTGCCCAGCCGGCATCTGATTTTCTACCGTACAACTGACCGTACAAGCTTGACAACCAATACAGCGGCGAAGATCAACGAGCATGCCATAACGTTTATGCGGATCACCTTCTCTACGAGGCGGAACATGCTTTTCTTCTGCTCTTGCTTGCTGAAGCGAAATGACAGCAGCTCCTGCGGTTAATGTGCCTAGCTGCTTCAATAGATCTCGGCGTGTAATATCCATGACTTCTCCTTTTATAACATCTGGTACTATCACTAAGACAATGCCGGACGCCCACCATGATAGTTTTCTGATGCTCTTATGATTCTATCTTTTGGCAATAGTCTCTATTGTGGTAAACCACATAAACTGACAAAGATTGACACAGAGCAATAAATCCATCGACATATCCGCTAAACTCTCGAAACTTCTAGAACTTTTAAGTTATAAAATCAAAATTAACCCCTGATCATCATGAAATATTGATAGAATCCTTCTAACCCCCTCTTTATTTATCATCGTGTATTTTTAAGAGATCTCTATGCATCGAACGTCATCATTATTCTCCCATTTCAAGCGACTCTCCGCTCGCTTTATCCCTGTCAAAAAAGCAGTGCGCCAAGCCCTTTTGATCTTGATGCTAGGATCTCTCTCCCCCTTACTCCTCCTTGCAACCCCTAAAACAACACTAGATCTTTACCCCACAGAAACCCTCCCCCCTCGTACCGATGAATATCCCACACAATGTACCCCTTTACAGAAACCCGAAGAAGCAACCCGAATTACGGTAGGTGTTTTAGCCCCTTATGGTGATGAAGTTGCCGAACGAGAATGGTGTCCTTGGATTCAATCCTTAAATAAGGCCTTACCGGAACTTCATCTGATTCTCAAACCGCTACAAATTAATAATATTGAAGCTGAGGTCAATAGTGGCGCGATTGATCTATTGCTTTCTCATCAAGGCGTATTTGTCAATCTACAGACCCAGATGCCCGTCCGTTGGATGGCAAGCTTAGAGGAGAATATTCACCTAGAAGGCACTAATGCTAAAATCGGGAGCAGTATCTGGGTGAATCAGGATAGTCCTATCACAACCTTACAGGATCTTGAAGGCAAGTCTGTAGGGGCCGTCAGCACAAAAGCCTTGGGCGGATTTTTACTGGCTTATCATGAGATCATGCAACAAGCACCAGAACTTCGAAAAAACATTCAGTTCCAATATCATGGTTATCCCATAGAAACCCTCTTTAATGCCTTAGCGGATCATAAAAATGAGGCCATTATTGTTCCCGCTTGTCTTTATGAGCGCTTACAACGTCAAGATATTCTACCGGAGGGTAATTTTCGTCTCATAAACCCCAAAGAAGTGGCAGGATTTGAGTGCCAAACAAGCACTCAGCTACTCCCTAGTTGGTCTTTAGCCGCTCTCGACACGCTCGATAGCAATATCGCCAAACGCCTTCAAGCAGAGCTATTTAAAGCCACAGACCCTCAACTTCCCTCTTGGCAATTGCCCTATACTTTGGCAGAGATTAATCAACTCACCTATGATCTAAAACTCTATGAAGGACAAGAAACCCTCTTCGAAACACTCTTTCGACTAGCAGTAACGAATAAGGTTTGGTTACTTTTCTTCGCGCTCTTTTTATTCATCCTACTGATTAACCATTTATGGCTGAGTTATGCTGCAACAAAGCGCCGTAAACAACTCGATTCAGCCTATAAAATTATGCACGATTATGAAACGATGCTCTCAAAAGCGGATCGGATGAATATCTTAGGTGAGATGGCAAGCGGTATCGGACATGAGCTCAATCAGCCCCTCTCCACCATTCGCAATTATGCCGAAGGGAGTATCATGATTCTCAAAAAAGAAGATGAGTCCCATCCTTTACTGATTCCGATGAAAAAGATTAATGAGCAGGTCAGTCAATGCCACAGCATTATTAAAAATCTACGTTCTTGGGCAAAACCAAAGGAGAGTTCCATTCGTGAAACGATCAATCTTCAGCAGTTTTTAGAGCGAATTATTGAAATTACCCGCTTAAGAATGCGAAACAATATTAAAATTACCGTCAATGTTCCGGAGGATTTCAATATTGTCTTAACACCCTCGATCTTAGAACAAGTGATCGCGAACTGTTTGATGAACTCCGCACAAGCCGGGGCCACTTTAATCGAAATCCGCACCAAAATTTATGATAAATACATTAAGCTATTTCTCTTTGATAATGGACCTGGCTTTGATAAAGCAGAACTCAATGCCCCATTTGTCCCTTTTAGAACATCGAAAGAAGATGGCTTAGGATTAGGTCTTGTTATTTGCCAACGACTCATAGAGAGCCTAGATGGCAAGCTTCGAATTGATAATCGCAAAGATGGTCAACAAGGCGCAGCAGTGAGATTGATTCTCTCTCGCATGCTCATTGCAACCGATCAAAGGGAGTAATTAGCCCCTATTTAGAGCGGGCTTAGACTAATTTCATGCGATCTGACACAGAGGATTAATGTTCCCTAAAGAAAATTCAGGTAATATTATCCCACAGAGACTTTAGGGGATGAGATGAAGCGTTTACTTTTACTGCCGGCATTCATATTGGGATGCTCTTTTGCTTGCGATCTACCACATGAGGAGATCGAAGGCTTCAAGCTGGGCTGTCCTTACACAGGTGATTTATCAGCAGGGACTACCAAAGATCATCATGAAAAAATAGTAACCTATGAGCAACGACTCGAAAATAGCTTCTTTGATTCAGCGGAGATTACAGTTGTGGAAGGCACGATTGAAAGCCTCACGCTCTCAAAGACATTTCATGATCTAAACAGATTAAAAGAAGATCGAACGCAATTGTGGAAATCCCTTAATGAAAGATGGGGTGATGCCGTTGTAATGGGGGATAACGAGGGATTGATTCTCTACGTCAACAATAACCCCCAAAGCCAATATCTCAACGCGATTGTCGTCATGAGCACATTTATTGAATCTGCGGGAATATTGCAAACAATCTACAGCTCAAAGCCGCTTAACGATTAGCGATTAGCCCCCTAGTTTTAATCAATGACCATTCCCCAAACATCAGGGGAATTGAGTATTAAGAGGCTCATGATCTTTATCCTTTTAATCCCCCCTCCATAGAAGAGGGATCAAGGGTAAGGCTGCTCGAGTAATCCTATCGAGTCCCTACTATTTTAAATAGCTGCCAATGACATGATGGTCTTGTGGCGGTGAGTTTAGCTCGGTTTTTTTCTCAATAGCTACCCATGAGATGATTATCTTGCCCCCTGTCAAGTTAGCCATCGTAATCTTTTTATCGCCCGCTTTCCGTTTAACGTTGCCTATCCTTCATTTTAGTTTTCCTATGATTTTTCCTACGGGGGTTCTTCTACGTTAGAATTTTCTGTTCAAAAATCTTTACGCCTATCAGAAAAACGCTAACGAATCATGATCCATAAGCCACGGATAATGAGCGCTGATGATCCATAGACGCCTTTACCGCGTGGAGAGCTATCGCTCTTGCTATCATATTGATCTCTCTGACTCGCTAAAAGAGAGACTTTCTTCTCAGAGAAAAGAAAGCTTATAATAGACCCTCTATCCTCAATAGATCTTATCCTCACTATTCGTATCTCAATAATATTTAGGAGTTAGTTATGAAAACGCTTACTGTCCACATTGTTGATGATGAGCCTGATGTTCGAGAATCATGTGAGTTTTTAGTCTCGACACTTAATTACCCCACAAAACTATGGGAAGATGGTAAAGCCTTTATTGATGGTGTGGATTTAACGGCTCCGGCGATAGCGATTGTAGATCTTAGAATGCCGCGACTTTCCGGCGATTCAGTGATTACGATGCTTAAAAATCATCAAAGCCCCATTGGCGCAATTATCTTAACGGGACATGGAGAGGTTTCTACGGCGGTCAAAACCCTACAAGAAGGCGCTGTTGATTTCTTAGAAAAACCTATCGATCTAACAACATTGATCGCCGCACTTGATCGGGCTGAAAAGATAACACTTGAGCGATTTCAACAAAATCAAATGATGGCGCAGTTTAAGACGTTAACAGCGCGTGAAAAGCAGATCGCCATGCTAGTTTATGAAGGATACACCAATAAAGAGATTGCCGAGAAAGAGTCTATTTCGGTGCGGACGGTCGAAGTACAACGCTCTAATGCGATGAAAAAACTCACAACAGAATCTCTTGCAGAATTTATTACCGCGCTACATGAAATCGAAAACCTCCTCACAAAATAAAAATCTTCTCTCTTTAAATCCCGTGATTCATCACGAGAAAGCCTATACTTTAAATGGCTTTTCTGCTACTGTTTAAAGCGTTTTCTAAAAGGGAGAAATTCAATTGAAGGCACATCAAGCGTTACAAAAATATTTTGGCTATAGCGAGTTTCGTGATGGTCAAGAAACGCTGATTAATGCCATATTAGAAGGCAAGGATGCGCTCGGAATTATGCCCACAGGCGGCGGAAAATCGCTCTGTTACCAGATTCCTGCGCTCCTTCTCCCCAATATTACACTCGTGATCTCGCCACTGATTTCCCTCATGAAAGATCAGGTCGATGCGCTCTCCGAAATTGGTATTCCGGCAACATTTATCAATAGTACGCTTGATGAAGAATCTCTACGTGAGCGCCTTATTGGCATCCGTGAAAAGCGATTTAAAATTATCTATATCGCCCCCGAGCGCCTCAATACCTACTCCATTCGTAATCTCTTCTCAGCCGTTCCCATTAGCTTTATTGCCGTCGATGAAGCGCACTGTATCTCAAAATGGGGACATGATTTCCGCCCAGCTTACGGCGAAATTATCGACTTTGTCTACCAGCTCCCTACTCGCCCCCCCATTGGCGCGTACACTGCCACGGCAACACTTGATGTTATCGAAGAGATTAAGCGATTACTCTACCTACAAGATCCTGTAGAATCGATTATCAGTTTTGACCGTAAAAACCTCACCTTTGAAGTCTTAAAAGTCTCGGATAAACGCCAATATATTGTCGATTTCATTAAACGCTTTTACCCGAAAGATGCCGGCATTATCTACTGCGCCACCCGTAAAAGTGTGGAGACATTAACAGAGTTTTTACAAAAATCAGGATTCGATGCTCTCAGTTATCATGGGGGAATGTTAAGCGAAGATCGAGAAGCGAATCAAAATGCTTTTATCTACGACAAGGTCCAATTAATAGTGGCCACCAATGCCTTTGGAATGGGGATTGATAAATCCAACGTGCGATTTGTGATCCACTATAATATGCCGCAAAACATGGAAGCTTACTATCAAGAAGCTGGCCGTGCGGGACGTGATGGAGATCCTGCGCACTGCTTATTAATGTACTCTCCCCGAGACATCTCTAATCAGAAATATCTCATCGAAAATAATGAGTTTTTAGTAGACCCTGAACGAAAAACCATTCTCTATCAGAATCTACAATCCCTCATTGATTATTGCCATTCTGAAGAGTGTTTACGGGCAGATATTCTACGCTACTTTTCTGAAGTGCCTAATTTTGAGAGCTGTGAAAACTGCGGAAACTGTACCAACACGACCCCCAAAATCAATATCACCATTGAGGCTCAAAAGATCCTCTCTTGTGTCTATCGTGTGCAGCAAAATTATGGTTTAACTACCATTATTCAGGTTCTACGAGGATCTAAAAATCAGCAGATCTTAGAGCGAGACCTCGATAAAGTCTCTACTTACGGCATTATGAGCAATTACTCAGATCGCGCCATCCGCGAGATGATCATGACACTAATTGCCCGGGGTTACCTCTATCAGACCCCGGATGCTCGTCCTATCTTAAAACTCAAGAATGAAGCAAAAACAATCCTCAAAGGGGAAAAACAACTCTTCCATCGTCAAGATCTCATTGTTCACCGTGAAGTCTCCAACCCCGAAAGTCACTATCGTGCCCCATTTTACGAACCCCTTCGAGAGCTTCGTCTAGAGCTTGCTAGAGAGAGAGATGTACCGGCATACGCCATTTTCACCGATGCGACTTTAAGAGAAATCGCCGAACTGAAACCCAAAACCCCCGGCGCATTCCTCAACATTAAAGGCGTTGGTATGAAAAAGCTCGATCAATATGGTTCGATCTTCATCGAGAAAATCAAAGAGCTAGAAGCCTCACAAGCGTAGCGAGTAATGATTTTTACTTTTACAATCGAGCGATCTTCCCGGCACTTTCGAAATCTTATAAAGGATGGGAGGATGGGGATTTGATCTTGCTAAAATGGCATTAAATCAGCACCGGAACAATGTTCTCGAAGCTCAAAAATAGATGCCGGCAGTTGTGCCATTTTTCCATTCTTATTCCCCACTTCGCTACTTCTTTTATGGTACTTAATCATCAATGATCTATTAACAAGAGCGCTTTTTGGGGCTTAATAAAGACATCTCAACGCCCCATAGCTCATGACGGCTAACAAACCTGATAACAGTGCCGGTAATATTATTCGCCCACATGAGATTAACTTCACAATTGAGCTATCTTTCCCGGCACTTTCGGAATTTGCTACAGAATAAGGGTTCTATTTTTAGAGATGATGGGCATAATCATGAAGCTCAAAACCTTGTAGTGCATGATCGAAATTTTTTCCGACGGCTAATACTTTAAAGCGCTCCCCCATCTCTTCAGGGTGAATCAGATGCTGCACACGCTTAGATAGCTCGAACCATGCTAATTCCCCTTCTTGGGTATCTGGGAATCCAGCTCGATCTTCAGCCACTAAGTCCTGCAACTTATTGCCTAATAGGAAGTAAGACTGTGAGGTATAACCTAAAAATTCTAAGCCCATATCCACTAATACGGTTGCCGCTTGGGTAAAGTTCACGTTCGCCGTTAAATCTTGTAGTCCTGGATAGAGATAGAAATCTTCATGAGCTCGATGTTTATAATGCGCGATTAATGTTCCCGTCATTCGCTCTGGACGATAATACTCTTTCTCGTCATAACCATAATCGATAAAGAGCGCGACGCCTTCTGTTAGATGCTCAAATAGAGGCGGCAACCAATTTTCTAAATGTGGGCAATACTCCGTTTCACAGCCTTCCGGCAATTCAATACCTCGTGAAATTAACCCTTCATAAAAGCTCTGTAATGGCGCATCAGCCTCACGTAATACCGGTGAAAACATCACCGTTTTATCAGCCTCATTCACCACTAGCCCCACATCCACATATTGGGGTTTTCCATCCACAATCCTAAAACGTTCCACGCTCAATGCATCCAAGACCTCATTGGCAACAATCACGCCTTTCCAAGCCTTTTGAGGAGGTTCACTAATCCATTCAACCTGTGAAATGAATTCCGGTAATGCTTCGGCGATTAAAGCCTTTTGACGTTCTATGAGATTGGGAGAAACTTCTAAAATCAGATATTTCTCCGGCAATTGATTTTGTTTTTGTAAATGTAACAAAATATCTCGTGCCATTGTTCCATTGCCGGCACCAATTTCTAAGATCTGATAAGTATCCTTGAGCTCGTTACCCACTTCAATAATCTGATTCGCTAAAGATCTTGAGAATAGATCCGAGATTAAAGGAGCGGTAATAAAGTCTCCTTCCCGCCCAAAAACCGCCTGTGGCCCCGTATAGTAGCCTAGCGTAGGATGATATAGCGCTAGATCGAAGAATCGAGAGAATGGCATCGTTCCTGACGCTCGTATCTCCTTAACGATCTCAAAAGCTAATTGTGCAGAAAGTTCATATTCATCATGTGAAGGCTCGGGTAAACGATTCTCTTCACTATTCACATCACTCTCAAATGGCATTACGACCTTCCCTATCTCGTGTAATTGAATCACGTTTCAATCAGATAACGTGTTATTCAAGATCTAATAAAGTTTTACATCTTTCAAACAATAAGCTGCTAATCAATAGCAGCTTATTAAAATTCACTCATTATCATAGGGGAAACCCCTGATTAATCAACCTTGTTATTAGAGCGCACTCACCGTTCCTGAGCCACGACTATTACGTTGGATTTTAACATCTTGCCCCGGAAAAATATCTAACTCCCCTTTCACCACAACAGGAATATGTCCTTGATCCTC
>JASLEF010000050.1 GCA_030151245.1 Ignatzschineria sp.
CCCTACTTAGATTACGCGAAGTACTCCTTCGGTATGGGGGTCGCAAGTTATGATGGTGAAGCTGCGATGTCAATGGGTCTAGAATTTAGAATGGGTGACAACGGTCGCTTTAGAATTCAAGGATCTTATGATACGCAGAATAAAGCAGGGGTAGGTGTTGGTATGGCATTTGAACTGTAATGTAAATAAGTTTCACCATAAGTTTACATAATTAAGTATAATGAGCGCATTCTTAAGAGTGCGCTCTTATTTTTTATAGAGAAAAATGACGATGATGAATAAATCTATTTTAGTGTTACTGTTGAGTATTCTTTGTTTAAATGTTTTTGATATTTTTATTAAAGATAATTTAGATCTAACATTTCCTATGACACCGTTGAAGGATTCGACAAGTTGTGTGAATTTAAATGAGAAAGAGACTTTTGCTTGTTTAGATGAAGTGATGACTGTCGGGACCGCTAATGGTAATGATCTTGCTCTTTTAGGACAGATGTACCTTTATGGGATGGGGACTGACGTTAACCCCTCTAATGGAATAGCGCTTTTAGAGCGCAGTGCCGTGGAATTTAATAATGATGAAGCGATGGTTTTATTAGGAAATTTAACTGTTAATCGCGACCTACTATCTGCCAAATATTGGTATTCTCGCGCAGCGAATAATAGCAATCTTGAGGCGCAATTAAAATTAGCGAATATCTATCGTCATGGCTCAGAAAAAGATCAAAACCCGGAATTAGCATTTGAGCTGTATAAAGCAGCAGCTAATCAAGGTTCTTTAGATGCTCAGTACGAACAGGCACTCATGTATGCGATGGGAATTGCCGTAACGCCGAATCTTGATAGAAGTCTCTTTATGCTAGAAGCTCCGTGTGATCGAGGTCATGCAGAAAGTTGTGCTTTAATTAAAAAAATTCAGGAATTAAAGCGAAATCAGTAGGATTGAAAAAATAAACTCAAGACTAATTGAGATCGTGATTATTGAAGGGCATCTTGTTTTATACAAGATGCCTTTTTTATACTGATCGAATTGTCAGCTCTCGTGGGGGGTGCTATTGTGAAATGCTGTAGGCTTATCTCTTATATTGTGTGCTTACTCATTTCTCTATTTGTTGGTCATTTATTGAATTATGTTAGAACTAAAACATCTCAAGGCATTACAAGCACTTTATCAATATGGTACGTTCTCACAAGCGGCGAGCGAGCTTTGTGTCACAACTTCAGCCTTATCTCATCAAATTGCCGCACTCGAGGGTTGGCTGGATGTTGAGTTGATTTCTCGTAAGACACGACCATTCCAATTTACAAAACAGGGGTTATTGCTGTTAGATCTTGCGAACCAAGTTTTACCAATGGTGGATCAAACATTAATTCGAATGCAAGATAAGAAGCAAAAGATCAAACACAAGTTATTTGTCGCTTCCGAGTGTCACTGCTGCTTTGATTGGTTAATTCATGTTATGAATGCTTATCATGATAGTTTTCCAGAAACAGATTTAGATTTTATAACGGCATTTGAGAAGTATCCTCATGAGTTATTACTAGATGAAGCCTTTGATGTCTTAATTACGTCGGATCGGCAGAAAATTGAAGGCGTTGAATACTTAAAATTGTTTGATTACGAGAGTCGATTAGTTGTGGCGCCGGATCATCCTTTGGCTTATGAAACGGATATTACTCCGGAAATGTTGGCAAAAGAGACGCTACTTTGTCACCCGGTGGAGTTAAATCGCTTGGATATTTATAATCATTGGTTTGAGCCTGCCGGCATTATTCCTAAGAATGTTCGTAAGACACAGCAAACAGCGATGTTAATTCAATTAGTATCGACGAAGCGAGGATATGCGGCATTGCCTGATTGGGTCGTCTATGAATATGAGCAACAAGGGCTAGTAAAGACTTTAAGAATGCCGGGAATTGATGGTGCGAATGGGCTGCTTTGCACATTATATGCGGCCTACAATAAAGACCATGCTGGAAAAACTTATTTTACAGAGTTCTTAAACCAGATGAGAAAATATGCAAAAGAGCGAGATCTTTTTTATCTATCTTGATCGCTATTATCTTATGATAAGAGATAAGAGATAAGGGTTTTCACCTATACTGCTTTTTAGCTTGATAGTATGTGACAACTTTTTTACGAATTTGATCGTAACTCCAGTTATAGAGATATGTGTAAAAAAGGAAAAAGATGAGGAGACCTGCTTCAATCATCAGTGCCTCTGTTAAGGAAACTTTAAGAACATAAGCGAGCATAGGTACAGTAAAAAGAATGAGCGTTGATTCAAAACCTATTGCGTGCAAGATTCTTATTTTAACGGGACGCTCTCCATTCACGAAGGGGAAAAGCTTATCAAAAATCCAATTGAATACCATATTCAGCAGTAGCGCTGTAACAGAAATCATGACAGAGATAATCCCCATGGAGTTTAGGGGTTTGTTGAGAAAGAATACGCCGATTAGAATGGTAAAGAGAATTGCAAAGAACTCAAAAGTACATGCATGAAATATTCGTTCAATAAGGGATCGGTTGGAAGATAGTGCCATGGTCATTGCTGTTGATGAGAAAAAGGTGTGATGAGTCGTATGATTGTTATGGTTTCATCATTTTATAGAGACATGTGATGAAATCTCTGTAGATGATCTCGCGTAAACTTATTGAGATCTGCAGTGCATTCGGACATTGTATCTTTCTGAGAGTAAACCGCAATACGATTTTTAAGTGAAAATAACCCTTTTTAAAAATTATCAAAGTTAGATGATTTAGCACCTTATGGGAGATATTAGGAGGAAGATCTAGATCATCTTGGTGATTTTCCCTTATGATAGAAGAAGATCGCGTTTTTAAGTATGATCAATCACTGATTTGTTAAGGCTCTCTTAAGAAAAAAGGATTAGGGTTAACAGATGAAAATTTTATTAATAGAAGATGATCTTTCGTTAGGTGAAACCATCCAGAAATGGTTAGAGCTCGATGGTTATACGGTCGATTGGCTGAGTAATGGTGCAGATGCAAAAAATGTAATGGTGGATACATATGATTGTCTCCTATTAGATAGAGGATTGCCGGGACTATCTGGCGATATGATTTTAAAGCTTTTTCGAGGGCAGAAAAAATCATTACCCATTATTATGATTACCGCCCGAGATAGTATTGCGGATCGTATTGAAGGACTTGATCTCGGGGCGGATGACTATTTAATAAAGCCTTTTGATTTAGAGGAGTTATCGGCAAGAATTCGGGCTATTTCTCGTAGAAGTAGTCAGCAAACTTCGGCTATTTTTTCACAGGGAGAGATCATATTAGATCCGGCAACTAAAATCGTGAAAAAGGGTGAGGATGTCATCTCTTTAACGGCTAAAGAGTATGCTATTTTGCACACGTTAATGCAGCATCCCTCCCGAACCTTTACTCGAGAAGAGCTGGAAGATAAGCTTTATGCGTGGGGTAATGAAGTGGAAAGTAATGCTGTAGAAGTGCACATTCACCATCTTCGTAAAAAATTGGGAAACACCTTTATTCGTACTAGAAGAGGATTGGGTTATACGTTAATTCAATCATAAAGGGAGATAATGGAGATGTCATTGAGACAGAAAAATCGGAAGCTATTACCCCGAAAGAGAACCTATTCACTTCGTGCAACACTGATTGTTGGAATTATTACCTCAACATTGATTTTGTGGGGGATAAGTTTTGCGATCACGACATTTGTGAGTTGGAATCAAACAAAAGATGTCTTAGATGAGGCCTTAGTACGCTCCGCGCAAGTATTATCACAATTTGTCGATCGGGGTTCAGAACCGAATAGTGATTGGTTGCATCGAGGGCACGGGCGTCGTGTCGATCTTGATGAAGATCACTTCTATTTTCAGGTCATTAGTCAGGGGCGTGTTGTTGCAAAAAGTAGTCGAGCACCTAATACGCCATTTGTCCAAGGTTTTCGGGGAAGTAAAGGTTTTGCTGATATTCAAGTTAATGGTGATCCATGGCGGGTATTTGTACTACGGCGTAAACATTCAGCCTATGAGATTCAAGTAGGTCATGCGGTTGAGATGCGGCATGAATTTTTAGAGGATCTGATAGAGGAGCTAGTATTTGCGGGTTTAATTGTTTTATTGTTATCCATTTTATTGAATGCATTGTTAGTGTTTTTAGGGTTAAAGCCTTTAACCATCATCTCGCAACAACTATTAAAATTATCGCCGAAGCATTTAACGCCAATTTCAGTCAAAGCGCATAGTCAAGAGATTGTCGCCATTGAAGAGTCGCTTAATATGCTTTTAACAAATTTAGAAGTGGCAAGAAAGCATGAAAGACAATTTACGGCAGATGCTTCTCATGAACTTCGAACGCCATTAAGTGCGATTCAAATGAAGTTACAGTTATTACAACGTCAAGCGCCGGAATTAGCGGATGCATTAGCTCCTCTACAACAAGATGTCCGTAGAGCGACCCACCTAATAGAGCATCTATTAATATTGGCACGTCTAGATCCGATGTCTTTGGATTCGTCAGATGCCTTGCCGAAATCTCAGGTAGCGGTATCTGCTTTATGGACGGAAGCCATTGAGGCTTATCAGGACGATCTTCACGCTAAATCTATTACAGTATCGTGTCAGACAACGGATCTATCCGTCTTTGTCAATCATGATCTAATGCTTGTTGCATTAAAGAATGTTCTTGGGAATGCCATTAAATATTCTCCAGAAGGAACCGCGATTACTCTCGAAGCAAAGCAGGTAGATCGTAAGATTGCTTTCATCATTGCTGATAGCGGGATGGGTGTGAGCGCTGAGGAATTAACCCGATTATCTCAACGTTTTTATCGTATTTTAGGCACAAAAGAGATGGGAAGTGGGTTGGGGTTATCGATTGTGAAGAAAATTGTAGAGTTGCATCAGGGAGAGCTACATTTTCGTTCAAGACCTGAATATAGTGGTTTAGAGGTGACGATATTGCTATCAGCTGAGGGTCAGTAGGTGGATTTTATTTTATAAAATACAATGTGCTATAAAATTATTAAGATGCTTAAGGTTCAGTTAAGGTTGTCATGGTTTAATACGATCATGAAATGAATTTCAGTACTTTCCCCAAAGGTTCTGAGCTCAGACATCATAAATCCCCTAAAATTTTTAATACTCGATAGGGGGAATCCACGATTTTTAACTCAAACTGATAGGAGTTTTAATATGCGTAAATTAACATTAGTTGCAGCACTTCTAGTTGGATCATCTATTGCATTTGCTCAGTTCACCGGTGACACGGTCACTGAGGGATTTAAAGGTCCAAGTACGACAAATGATATTACTACCGTTAAAGAGGCGTTAGCGGCTAGAGATGATACTAAGGTCACATTAGAAGGGGCCATCGTGAAGCATCTCGGTGGTGAGAATTACCTCTTTAAAGATTCAACGGGTGAAGTTTCTATCGAAATTGATCACGATAATTGGAAAGGTGTTCAAGTTGGTCCTGAAGATACGGTGATTATTTATGGCGAAGTGGATCATCATCGTCATAGAGCTACAGATATTGAAGTACATCGTATTATTAAAAAATAAGATTCATTGAGCGTTTTTTCATAAAGTCTCCCAAATTATTTTGAATAAAGCGTATTTTTAAGTATGAATCTGATAACCCCATAGTTTGCTATGGGGTTATTTTTTCATCCCCATTTTTATTAAGTGAATATTTGAAATGAGTATTTAAAGGGAGTATTTGAATTTTATTTGAAATAACTATTAGATGGCTCTTTGGGAAGTTAAATTACTTTAATTTCATTGAGTTAATTCAGGGGTCTTAAGATTGCGTTAAGGTGTTTATGATGTAATGAGTCTATGAAAAGGAAGTTTTACTAAATCAACTCATAGGAGATTTCATCATGCGTAAGTTTATTTTAGTATCCGCTTTAATACTTAGTTCATCAGTTGCTTTTGCACAATTTACAGGACCAACGGCTGATAATAATGCTCAACCAAAACGAGATAATCGAGGGCAGATGCAGAACCAGCCTTGTATGAATCAAGTAGAGGGAAAATCTTGTGACTTTAATCAACGTGCAAAGTCTCGAGATGACCGGCAGGTGGAGCGTTCAAAGCGTCAACAGATGAATCAAGATGGCCAGTATCGAAATGATTCTCGAAGAGAGCATCGCCAATATCACCAGGGATCTCGTGACTCACAACAGCCTCGTGCCCATCATCGACGTACGGAAATGAAACAACATTCAGGGTCTCGTCATCAGTTAAATCAGAATCAGCGCCCTAACGCTAATGGAGAAAGAGGTCGCCAGCAAGGACGAGGTCAGAATGTTCAGTAATATGAACTATTTATTGTAAAAAGATCTGATCTGTCTGATTGATGTGATCCATAAAAAAGATCCATAGAAATGATCAGCCATAGGAAAGATCCCTATTGTTTGAAAGCCTTCTTAACTAGGATTATGAAGGCTTTTATCTGTTGGGCTTTCGTTAATACATATCTTGATAAGAAGCTCCTGACAGGAAGCTATTAAGCTATTCACTGGCAACGGACACCCAAGTTGCCTGTGTCATGATCTTGAGTGCTGTGGGAGAAGCTTGAAAGACAGCTTTAGGATGACCCGCTGCGGCCCAAATTGTGTCGAATCGCTGTAGAGAGTTATCTAGGAATATGGTGCAGTGAGAAGTATGCGCAATCGGTGAAACTCCTCCGATGGTAAATCCTGTTTTATCTCTGACAAATTCAGCACTCGCTTTTCCGAGTTTGCTTTTTGATATGTCTAATAAAGCGGAGACTTTCTTTTCGTCTACTCGTTTATCGCCACTAATAATGATTAATATTGCCGAGTTATCGACAAGGTTATGAAAAATAATGCTTTTTGCAATTTGTGAAATTTCACAAGCAAGACAATCCGCAGCTTCTTGGGCTGTTCTAGCGGAGTCATCAAGCATGATCGGCATGTTGGGATGCTGATGCGTTTTTAAAAAGTCCTCGACTCGCGTAATCGCTGGATGCTGTGCCGCATTCGCATGTTCCATATAATCCTCTCCTGATAATTTTTTATAGAGAGATTCATCTTAATAAATATTGTATCGCTTTGCGAGTTTGGAAAAGATAAAGCTCTTTATATAGAAATTAAAGAAAGTTATCAATTAGTTGGGATCAATCTCTTTATCATCTTCTTGAGTGGGGCTTTTACTGGGGATAGGTTTTATCCAACAAGTGCTGCTCGATTTCAGTAAGATTGTGCGTAGCTGTGCCGGCTAGCGCATTAAACCACATTCCATCTGTTGCTAGACGAATAAGTTCTAATTCAAGAGACGTTTCAGGATAAATTGTGAGTTTTTCCTTTAGCCAATTGCGCCAAAGGTGTGATAGTTCGGGGGTGTTAAACATGGCTGAGATAATCTGTTGATTAGGGGCTTTATGGCGTAACCCATTCGTAGAACTTTGAATATAGGCCCGTGTGAAACGTCCGTGAGTTTCAGGGTCCTGGGCCATAATGTTATTGATTTCTTGCTCGAGATCGACAAGCGTTTTTTCATAAACGGCTTTGAGTAACTCCATTTTGTTGGGGAAGTGATGAAGTAATCCCCCTTTTGTGAGATTAGATGCCTTGGCAACCGCCTGTAATGAAGTCTGTTCGATACCATTTTTTAGAATCATCTTTGTGGTGTTATCAATCAGCGTTGCAATCACGATATCGGGTTGTTTTTTACGTTGATATGGATTTTTCGTATTCTGGTTAGGGGACATTTTATAGAGCCTTTGAGAAAACATTAATAACAATAACGCCGGCAGCAATCAGCGATAATCCGATAATTGCAGGAATATCAATGGATTGCTTAAACCAGAAGTAGCCCACTAATGTGACGAGCAATATACCCACACCACTCCAAATGCCATAAGCGATGCCGACAGGAATAAATTTTAGGGTGTGTGATAAACAATAAAATGATGCCGCATATAAAATCGCGACCAATATTGAGGGGATAAGTTTCGTAAATTGTTCTGATTTGACTAAAAATGAGGTGGCTAAAACTTCTAAGATAATAGCGATGCTCAGCATGGAATAACCGAAGATTAAGGGATTCATAATATAACCTCTTTGAATTTTTTACAAAGATACCATGCGGTCGGTTTGTTTGGCAACTATTTTTAGGGAGCGGAATGATGGAGGAATTGTTGGTAAAAAAATAGCGACTAAAAAGGGGTCGCTATGGGGGATTATATGAGGCTTTTCGATTATCGAATTAATGAGGGGACATTGATATTATCTTTTAATAGAACCTCTAGTTTTCGGTCATCTAGTTTAGAGTAGATTCTAGTTTCATGGTCATTACTGAGTTTTACTGCACTGATGCCGTTATTAGATTTGTAGAGCTCGGCATAATATTTTTGGGTAATATTTTTTCGATCAACTCTACGAGGTTTTCCAGGCTCATAGAGATGTTTTTCGTAAATTTTTTGAGTGAGCGTTTTTTGAGCCTCATTAAATGACCAGGTAAAAAACTCTGTTTGTTGTGACTCTGCTCGAGTTCCTTTTTGGATGATGTTGGTGTAGCGAAGACCTGTTTTATTGGGGAATAGAACGGAGACATTCGTCAACTCTTGTGGCGCTCTATTCGCGCCAATAACTGCCCATGGTCCTAAAACTTGTTCAGCCTTAATAGTCGTTGTGACGTGATTGTTTTTAACACCGGAAGGAAGGTCGGTAGTCGTACAGGAAACAGCAAAAAGGCTCAGACAAACGAGGAGGCTTTTTTGGAGTAATTTCATGAGATCGTCCTTGGATGAAAGAAAAAGGATATAACACTTCGGATTTACAATTGGGGTAAAAGATTCTTATTCGTAATGGGATACTATAATTTGCTTTCCCTTGAAGACCAAGTATTTGGTCTGTTTATTATCGAATTAACAGGAGTGTTTTGTCACCTGTAGCATTTGGGGCTGATGGCTAGCATAGGGTAACGATCTTAATCCAAGGATTTAAAACTTCGAGATAAGCCCCATTTTTGTTTATCTTAGGGGATCTTGTAATGATTGCACTTTGGTGCAACTTTTTAAAAAATGACCGACAACCTTGAAACAATATTTGTAAAATTGACGAAGAGTGCAGAGCACTAAATGAGAGAAGGTTAACCTAATTTATTGTTGTCAAGTTGTTAAAATTATAAGAGATTATGCGAGAGTCTTCTATTTATACTAAAATAGAGCTTCGACCATGAATTTATGTATGGGACTTACAAATAGTGGTGCATCGCTAACATCTGTTGATCATGGAAGCGTTGTTATGAAGGGAATTATTCGTTTGGGCTGCCAATCAGCGATAACAGGTTGATAACAATAGCCTCAAAGCGAACTATTTCAAACTATTTGGGATTTGGATTAAAGAGGTTTTAAAATGTCTAAGAAAAAAGGACAACAAGGCAGTGCGCAGATTGCCGGGAATAGACGTGCTTATCACGACTATTTTATTGAAGAGAAAATTGAAGCTGGCGTTGAATTGCAAGGCTGGGAAGTAAAGAGCTTACGAGAAGGGCAAGGACAGCTATCAGAAGCTTATGTGCAAGTAAAAAATGGAGAGGTGTTTTTGATTGGTTCAAGAATTACCCCGCTCCTTTCTGCATCAACACATATTTATGCAGATGATACAAGAACACGTAAGTTACTGCTTCATCGCCGAGAAATTGATCGCTTAGTAGGTTCGGTAGATCAAAAAGGATATACCTTAGTGCCTTTAAGTCTTTATTGGAAAAAAGGGATGGTCAAGGTCGAAGTTGGTCTTGCAAAGGGTAAGAAAGATCACGACAAGCGCGCAACGATTAAAGAGCGTGATTGGGATCGTGAGAAGCAGCGTTTAATGCGTCACGAGAATCGCTAAGATTTTGAAAAGCTATAGAGGCGAGGTTTCTATAGCTTTTTTTGGGAATGCCTATAATAATGAGATATTAAATATCCATAACAATAATTCAATCATAGGGGGATTGTAGAAATGAAAAAAATAGTATTTTTAGATCAGGGAACATTAAGTCGTTTTAAACTCGATTTTAATTTTCCATATGAGTTAACTAATATGCATAACTGTCCTAAAGAGGGGGTCGTTGCCGCACTTCAAGGGCATGATATTGCGATTACGAACAAAGTGGTCATTGATCGTGAAGCCATGCTTGCGAATCCTCAGCTCAAGTTAATTGCTGTTGCGGCGACGGGCTATAACGTGGTCGATATTGCCGCAGCGAAAGAGCTCGGCATTACGGTCTGTAATGTGGCAGGATATAGTACGATTGCGGTTGCGGAGCATGCGTTTATGATGATGATTTCACTCATGCACCGTTTACCGCTTTATGAATCAAGAATGCGTGACGGTGAATGGCAGCGTTCAGAATTCTTTTCTATCTTTGGGGCACCGATTTTTGAACTGAAAGGTAAAACGCTTGGGATCTTTGGGAAAGGATCTATTGGCGCTCAGTTTGCACAATATGCCGAGAGCTTTGGAATGAAGGTACTTTTCTCTGAGCGTCAAAATGCGACGACGATTCGTGAAGGTTATACGCCATTTGAAGAAGTTTTGACGGTGAGTGATGTCTATTCTGTACATGCGCCATTAACGCCGGAGACAAAAGATATGATTTCAGAGGCTGAAATTGCCCGTATGAAGCAAGATGTCATTTTATTGAATGTCAGCCGTGGGGGATTAATTAATGAAGCGGCTTTAGCAAAGGCTCTACGAGAAGGACGAGTAGGTGGTGCGGGAGTAGATGTTTTAACAGTAGAACCTCCGAGTCCTGATAATCCACTACTTGCAAATGATCTAGGAAACTTTATCATTACGCCACATACCGCTTTTGCGAGCGAAGAGGCGCTTGAGAAGCTGGTGAAGCTTTTGGTGAATAATATCAATCAGTTCGTTGCCGGTAAGCCGGAAAACGTCGTGAATTAAAATAAGGAACTATCATGTTAGCAGAAGCCTATATGGGAATAAAACACACGCATATTATGCTTGCAGTTTTTTCAATCGTCTTTTTTAACTTCCGCTTTTGGAAATATTTTTTAGTG
This sequence comes from Ignatzschineria sp., assembly GCA_030151245.1. GTDB lineage: Bacteria > Pseudomonadota > Gammaproteobacteria > Cardiobacteriales > Wohlfahrtiimonadaceae > Ignatzschineria. The sequence continues at coordinate 11,036 of JASLEF010000050.1, forward strand.
AAAAGACCAAAGTGGGCGCGTATTGTGCCACATGTGCTTGATACATTTTTGCTGCTAACAGGGATTTTATTAGCCGTAATATTGAGTGTTAATCCATTTGCTGCGGGCGGTGGATGGTTGGCTGTAAAACTCCTCTTTATGGTGCTCTATATTGGATTTGCGGTGGTCGCAATGCGCCAGAACTTAGTGCTATCAACTCGTTTAATTGCGTACTTGATCTCTAACTTTATGGCAATGGGAGTTGTTTATATGGCGCTGATGCGCCCCTTGATCTATTAAAATAGAGATAATCATACATTTATGCGCAAAGAGTTTACATTTAGTTGCGCTATAAAAAAGATACGCTATACTAACCATCTTAGTTAAGCGCCCATAGCTCAGCTGGATAGAGTACCTGGCTACGAACCAGGCGGTCGGAGGTTCGACTCCTTCTGGGCGCGCCATATAGATAACCCTAATGAAGCAATTCATTAGGG
>JASLEF010000224.1 GCA_030151245.1 Ignatzschineria sp.
TTTCAAGATGCGCCCTCGTGTAAATTATATGTGAATTTACCGCAGAGCGATCTTGAAGAATAACCTAGGAACCTACGCCTTACAAAACGTAGGTCCCTAGAATTTTAAGCCTATCGTGTCCCCATTTTTTCTTATTATTTGGGACTGATACTTCTACTCACCATATTTACTAAGCCGTGAAAGTATATTCTTTCTTTAGCCTAGTCCTCCTTTGAATGCTCTTAGATTGTGGTGATACTTTTTTAATATTTTTTATCAATCTAATCGCAAAATTTTATGAGCCGACACCTCTATGATTATCTGATCCCATAAAAAATTGCAAACTTTCTGCGTAAATAAATGTGGAGAAAAATGTAACGAATTGATATTTATCAAATTATATTGCATGCAATATGACACTTTTTTATTAATGCATTTGATAGCAACTATCCCAAAACTTTTGATCTAAAATCGCCCCCTTTTCATACCATTGATGCATCGCAGTAATAGTTGCTAGATCTGCGTTTTTAGCATATTGGTCGCACATCTCTCGTAATCTGGTAACCGATTCTAAATGCTCTATTCCTGCATAGGTCTCTATCCACTGTAGATAGGGATTGTCTTGACGAGTATGTTGCTCATAAATGTAAATCCCCAACTGTTGATAGATTAAAAAGCAGGGTAGCATGCCGGCAAGCGCTAGTGATAGTGGTAACGTTTCAAGAGTCGCATTATATTGAATAAATTCAATGCATGTTACCGTAGGTCTAATATTTTGCAGTGGTTTTTGTAGGTAAAGATCATGAAGGGCATGCTCTTGTGCCATATTATCTTGGATAAAATCGTGGAAATAAGCTTTAAACTTAGGCTCTTCAATTCTCCCAGAGATGGTTTGTAATAGCTTCGTAAAAGCTTGAAGATAGAGCGCATCTTGCTCGATATAGAAGTGAAATCGGGCGATATCTAGCTGACCATTAATCAGCTCTTGAATGAAGGGTTGTTGTTGCGTGACCCTATAGATCGGAAGATGCTTGTGCCAAGTAAGAGCGCTCCATGGTGACATTGTTCAATTATCTCTTATAAGCGCAGATGGCGACATAATCCCCTTTATCGAATCCTTCAATAGGTTCTTCGGCGATATCATCTGAATAGATAGGGTGGGTTGTGAGTGTTTGGAAGTACTCAAAATTAGAGAAGCCTACTTTTTGTAGGAGGGAGATTTTTTCTTGTGTGGTTCGCCAATTGGCTTGAGCCACTAACTCAATGGGATACGGATTGCGTGGATAAACATCTTTTAAGAGAGGATGATCCCATGAGCCTACTGCTTTTGCGAGATTATAGAGTAACCCATAACCGCTCTCTTTAGGGATATCAATGACAATAATTTTTCCGCCGTGATTGAGGGCCTGATAACTCTGGGTAAGTGCTTTTTCTAAATCAGTAATATATCCAGGGCAGCCATTATAGATAATGGTGTCATACTTCTTTCCTTCATACTCAAAAGCTTCTGCTGTTGAGATGGTGACATTAATTCCCCGTTTTGCAGCAATACTTGCCATATCTTGTGAGGGTTCTAAGCCATTTTGAATAGTAATGCCATATTCTTGACGCAAAATAGATTCAAATAAACCACTACCACAACCCACTGAGAAGATATTTTGACAACCTTCTAATGTTTTAGCGACTAATTTGACTTCTGATAAAAGAACGTTGGGGTTTTCTAAAAACCAACGGTCATATTTTTCGGCATATTGATCAAAGCTTTTGGGATTCATCATGGTTATGAACTCTCGATTTCAATAGAAGTTAAAGAGGCAAGTGTAGCATATCACTGTGATGGGGCCGTGAAGAGAAGTCGCGGGTATCAGAGGATAACTTGATTTGTGAAAATATATTTTAATAATTCAACACGTTATCTTTGGAGCTTTCTGTGTCATAAAAAGAAGAAAGCGGAAATATCTAAGGTCACTGATTGCTATCAGAGACGTAGAGCGATATTGTCAATGTCATGTAGGATTATTTAGATCATCATATTGTGTGTGGAAGGGTTAAGAAACGATGGGCATTGAATTATTGATTTTTTTATTATTAGGTTGTGTAATTGGATTAATCTCTGGGTTATTAGGGGTTGGTGGTGGAACAGTAGTCGTGCCGACACTAGTATTTTTCCTTGTTTCTCAAGGGGTTGATCCTACACTGATAATGAAAATTGCTCTAGGGACTTCTTTTGCAGTCGTAGGGATTACTAGTTTGTCATCAGTGATTGCACATCAACGCCGGGGATCCGTTGTTTGGCCTGTGGTTTTTTTAATGGGCATTGGGGCGATTATTGGAGTTGCGGTGGGAAGCCGTGTTGTGAGCGTGATGAGTGATGTTGTTTTACAGCTCTTTTTCTGTGTATTCCTAGCTTATACGATTATTAATATGTTGCGTTCAGCCTCAAAAAAAGAAGCAGATGCGGTATCTGGGGTACCAAAACCTGTTTATTTAGGGGCAGGGGGCATTATTGGATTTATCTCTAGTTTTGTTGGAATTGGCGGTGGTGTGATGATTGTGCCAGTCTTGAGTAAAATTGGTTACAAGATGAAGAATGCCATCGCATCTTCTTCAGCAATAGGAATGTTGATGGCCGCTGCTGGCGCAGTAAGTGCCTTAGTTAATGGATGGGGGATGGAAAATGTGCCAGAAGGATCTGCAGGCTTTGTTTTTCTTCCTGCGGTGATAGGACTCTCTTTAACAAGTGTTATTTTTGCACCTCTTGGAGCAAAGTTGGTCTATATCTTACCGGTAAAATCCATTCGCCAAATTTTTGCAGGATTTTTAACGATTATTCTAGTCGTATTTATCTACAATAACTTTATTTAATACGCTTCAATTGATTCAAGCGAGAAGAGGATATCAGCTCACTTGTGCTCTTTTAAAGAGAATTCAGGAAAAAGCATGAACTAAAAATCAAAAGCCTTAGGAGTGAGTGGTTCAATCTCCTGAGGTCTTTTTTTGAGTTCTTGCCGCCGATATTTTATGTCATTTTGAGGGCGGATACTTTCCCTAGGGTGTTTGGTAATAACTTTTTTAACCCCTTTTGATACTTCATTCATATTGTTTATATTAATAATCTTCACGAGAGTCACAGCGTTTGTCTTGCTTTTTTTGTATAATCATCTCACTTATCATTTTTTAAATTCCTCTGTGTGTTAATGCAGAGTTGAAGCATAAAGGTTCTTACAGCATGTCGAAAACATTCTTAGTCGTTGATGGCTCTAACTTCTTATTCCGAGCATTTCACGCATTACCACCGCTTAAAAGCCCAGATGGCAGACCAACGGGGGCAATTCGGGGGGTGATTAATATGTTTGAGAAATTGATGCGAGAATTTAATCCTGATTATCTTGGCGTTATTTTTGATGCCAGTGGAAAGAGTTTTCGCAGTGATATTTATGAGGATTATAAAGCGCATAGACCACCTATGCCGGATGATTTACGGGATCAGATAGAACCTTTGTTTGAGATTATTGATCTTTTAGGCTATCCCCGAATTTCTATTCCGGGTATTGAAGCGGATGATGTGATTGCCACATTAGCATTGGAGGCAAAAGAGAAAGGAATCCGAACGATCATTGCATCAAGTGATAAGGATTTAGCACAGTTGGTAGAAGACGGTGTGATTACGATGTATGACGGCATGAAAAATGAGATGTTAGGTCGTGCAGAAGTTTTTGAAAAGTATGGTGTCTATCCGGAGCAAGTGCGAGATTACCTTTCGCTTATGGGGGACAGTGCGGATAATATTCCTGGAATTCAAGGTGTTGGGCCTAAAACCGCAGCGAAATGGATTCATGAATATGGTTCCCTGGAAGGCATTGTTGAAAATGCAGAGAAGATTAAAGGGAAAGTTGGCGAAAGATTGCGAGATAGTCTGGATATTTTGGAGCTTTCAAAAATATTGACCACATTGCATATTACGCCAGAGTTGCCACTTAAGGTAGAAGAATTAAAGCGAAAAGATCAATTTACAGATCGTTTGCGAGATATCTATCAAGATTTAGGGTTTCGTCAATTATTAATAGGATTAGATAATGCCGGTGATGAGCCTGCAAAAAGTTTTGTTCCACCTGTAGCAAAGGGGACTAAAGCAGCTGAAGAGAGTGGGAATGATTGGGTTAATCCCACAATGCCGGCAACAATAAATTATCAAACTATTACGACAATGGATGCATTGCAAGATTTTTTAGCCTTAGTGCCAAATGCGGCGATCTTAGCGCTCGATACTGAAACAGATGGTTTGGAGTTTATGCGTTCCAACTTAGTGGGGATTTCGCTCTCTGTTGCGCCGGGAGATGCGGTCTATATTCCCTTTAAGCAAGCAGGGCTTGAGAATCCGCTCTTAATTGAAGAGGTGATGCCACTTCTAAAGCCGATTTTAGAAGATGAATCCATCCCGAAAGTAGGGCAAAACATTAAGTTCGATTGGCATATCTTAAAGCGTTATGGGGCGGAGATCCGCGGGATTCATGATGATACGATGTTGGCGAGCTATATTTTAGATCCCACCGGGAATCGTCATAATATGGATGCGCTTGCGGAGCTTTATCTCGGTTTTAAAACCACGCCTTTTGAAGCAATTGCCGGCAAAGGAAAGTCGCAAAAGACCTTTGATGAGATTGATCTTGAAACGGCGAGTTTTTATGCTGCAGAAGATGCGGATATTACCTTACAATTGCAACGCAGTATTGTGCCTCGCTTAAAAGCAGAGTCTGGCCAATATTCTGTTTATCAAGATATTGAAGTGCCGTTGATCTCTGTGCTTGCCAAGATGGAACATGAAGGAATTATGGTGGATGCTGCGCATTTGGAAGCATTGAGTGTGGAGTTTGGCGAGAATTTGGCAGCGCTCGAAAAAGAGGCTTATGAGCTTGCGGGCGAAGAGTTTAATATGAGCTCATCCAAACAGGTGGGAGAGATCCTCTTTGAAAAGCTTGAGCTCCCGATCATTAAGAAAACGCCTAAAGGTGCGCCCTCAACCGCTGAGGATGTTTTGGTGAAGCTGGCTGAAGATTATCCCTTGCCCAAAATTATTATGGAGTATCGAGAGTTCTCAAAATTACGCTCAACCTATACTGATTCGTTAGTGGCGGAGATCAACCCTGATACGGCGCGTGTGCATAGCTCCTTTAACCAAGCGCAAACCAGTACAGGTCGCCTCTCATCGTCGAATCCTAACTTACAAAATATTCCGATTCGCACCAAAGAAGGTCGTCGTATTCGTGAAGCATTTGTGGCAAAAGAGGGTTCAATCTTACTTGCAGCGGACTACTCACAAGTGGAGCTCCGTTTAATGGCGCATTTTGCACAAGATGAAGTGATGATGAAGGCTTTCCGTGAGGGCAAGGATATCCATGCGGCAACCGCTTCAGAAGTATTTGGTCTTCCGCTAGACAAAGTGACGGGCGATGAACGTCGTGCGGCAAAAGCAATTAACTTCGGTTTAATTTATGGTATGGGCGCGTTTGGTTTAGCAAAACAGCTCGGCATCTCTCGTTCGCAAGCGCAAGAGTATATTAGTCTCTATTTCAGCCGTTATACGGGCGTGCTTAATTATATGGATGAGTCAAAAGAGAAAGCGAAAGAACATGGTTATGTGGAGACGCTTTTGGGACGTAGACTCTATTTGCCGGGGATTCATAGCTCGAACGCGATCGCAAGATCAGGTGCAGAGCGCGTGGCGATTAACGCACCGCTTCAAGGAACAGCTGCCGACATTATTAAACTTGCGATGTTAAAAGTGGATGCTTCATTGAAAGCCCATCCGGAGATCAATGCAAAAATGCTCCTGCAGGTGCA
>JASLEF010000055.1 GCA_030151245.1 Ignatzschineria sp.
ACAGGTCTCATTCATGCGATGAGTAAAGATGAGCTTGAGGCCGTAATTGGACACGAAATGGCTCATGTTGCTAATGGCGATATGGTGACAATGATGCTATTACAAGGCGTTATTAATGCTTTTGTAATGTTCTTTGCTCGAATTGTGGCAAGAGTAATTGCTTCTCAAGTAAGAGAAGAGCTTGGTAATATTGTATACTTCTTTTCAACATTAATATTACAAATTTTATTTGGTATGTTAGCAAGTTTGATTACTTCTGCTTTCAGTCGTTATCGAGAGTATCGAGCAGATGAGGGAGGAGCAAGTTTGACCTCTAGTGCCCAGATGGTGGCCGCTTTAGAAGCTTTGAAACGAGGAACTGCTGTGGATCTTCAGGGAGAATTTGCTTCGTTTGGTATTAGTGGAAAGTTTGGACATCTATTTAGCACCCATCCTCCGTTAGAGAAACGGATCGAAGCTTTGGAAGCTACTAGATTGTAAAGACTAAAGTAGTAAGACTGAGAATCGATATTATGTATTCAATGGGTAATGATCATATTTGAATTGTTTAATAAATCTCAAAATCTGTGAGTAATTTCTAAAACATCTAGTAAGGTTTGCTTATTAGGTGTTTTTTACATTATTTTTGAGATATCAGTAATCTTGAAATTTTTAACCTTCTGTTTTAAGGGCTAGCGGAAAGTTGGATGCTGAAGCGGATCCTATCAATCATTTCAGAAGATTAGAAAGTTGCTGTTTTTCAATATTCGCATTACTCTCTTTAAATCTCGCTTTTGCTTGTTGGTCAAGTTGTAGTGCTTGACAGATTTGGAGATTTTCTGCAACAAAGTCGGGCCATGGAGTCTCTTGGTAATGTAACTGATACTGGGTTTGAATATTACAGATAGCTGGGCGTGTTTCGTAGATAGCACAACGATTTGTTGTTTCCTCTAAATGCATACAGACGCCATCACCTCGGTCAAACTCATGGAGTTCTTCTGCTAAATGTAGGTATTTACAGCATGCACCACAACTTGTACAAGGAAAGAAAAGAATATCTGAGGAAGATGCGGTCATAGTTTGCTCTTTAAATGATAGATGCCAGAATTCGGTAGAGGCTATTTTAACGTAATATCTTGATGAATAAATATTATTATTAAAATTGGATTGATAAAGACCAAATAACCATCTGTTTTGTAAAAAGAATCCTTTGGACTTTTCTTGTTTTTCAAGGGATGTGATAAACTTCTATATTGCAAAAAAAATAGTATAAATGAGGTAGTTGTGAGCAGAGGACCTAGACGAGGAAGAGGAAGACGCAGTCGCGTTCCATCCGAACCTATTACAGTAATGATTCGTGATTTAGCGCATGATGGCCGCGGTGTTGCGAAGGTTGATGAAAAAGTCGTGTTTGTTGATGGTGCGCTTCCGAATGAGGAAGTGGTCGCTAATTACACGAAAGTGAAAAAAGAATATGATGAAGCACAAGCGACGGAAGTGTTAGTTGCTTCTCCTGATCGTGTTGCACCATTTTGCGATGTTTATGGTGTTTGTGGGGGATGCCGTCTACAACATTTAGATGCGGATCGTCAGATTGATTTTAAATCAGAACAGTTGAAGTCAAATCTTGCCCGTCAAGCGGGGTTAACCGAGTATCAACACTTGCCGAATCTTCGCGGTGACTCACAACACTATCGTTTTAAAGCACGTTTAGGAGTGAAGCATGTGCCGGCAAAAGAGCGGGTACTAGTTGGTTTTAGAGAGCGCTTAACCCCCTATATCGTTGATATGCATCGTTGCCCAATTTTGGAGAAAAAGATTGATTCATTAATTGATCCTTTATCTGAGATGATCGGGAAATTATCGATTGCATCTAAATTGCCACAAATTGAAGTCGCGGTTGGCGATGAATCTCACGCATTGAGTTTTCGAGTGTTAGAGACCCCATCAGCTGAAGATATTGAGCTTTTCAAAGCTTTTGAGGCAGAGCATGATCTGATTGTCTATTTACAGCCCGGCAATGAATCAACGACCGTTGCATTAAGTGAGCGTGGGGCTTCAGATCAAGCGTTACATTATGGCTTATTAGACGACAAGTTGACGCTATATTTTAAACCTTATCACTTCACGCAAGTTAATCCCGCGATGAATAATAAGATGGTTAAGCAAGCGTTAGACCTTTTAGATCTTAAGGGTGATGAAAAAGTATTAGACCTTTTCTGTGGACTTGGGAACTTCACTTTAGCGCTAGCGACAGAAGCGAAAAGCGTGATAGGTGTAGAAGGTGATAAGAGTTTAACGGACTGGGCTGGACGAAATGCGGAATTTAACAATATTGAAAATGTAGAGTTTCATTGTGCAGATTTAACCCAAGATCAAAAAGAGGCACCATGGATGAATCAAAAATATGATGCGATCTTGATCGATCCTCCAAGATCTGGTGCGCTTGAAATGATGCCTTATTTAGGGACATTAGCGCCGGAAAAGATTCTTTATGTTTCATGCCATCCTGCAACTTTAGCTAGAGATCTTGCGGTATTAACGAAAGAGTATCCTTATGAGTTGGTATCTGCTGGCGTTATGGATATGTTCCCACATACAGCACATGTTGAATCAATGGCTCTTTTAGTTCGTAAAGACGCATAATGTTATACTACTAGGATTATGAGATCATTTTCCAGCAGCATAAAGTCCGTTATATTCTCTGTTTTACGAGATAATGGTAATATTTTCCGATGACGCATTTCGTGGAAAATGACCGACCTAGTAGAATGATAAATGTTATAAAAGAAGGGGATTATTCCCCTTTTTCTGATTTTAAGGAGTTCTCAAATAGTATGAGACCATTTAAGAATGTATTGATCTATAAGTTTGATGAGCCGATCGAATTTGATGCACATGAATTAACAGAGATGTTATCTCAATATCCTTTGCGTGATTGTGGGCAAGATGAACTTGAAACCTATGGTTGGTTGCCGGCATTTTCTCAAGGGGAAAATCTTGTTGAAGAGATGAATCAAGCCTACTTTATTCGCCTTGGTATGGAGATTAAGAAGTTACCGCGTCGTGCAATTCAAACTGCCGTAGAAAAACGAGCTCGTGAACACGATATTGATATTCTTAATCGCGCTCGTTATAAAGAACTTGAAGAAATTATTACGAACGAATTTATCTCGAAAGTTTATCCTGAGCAGAGCTCAATGATGGCATATATTGATAAAGAGAAAAATTGGTTAGTCGTCGATGCGACAAGTGAAAAGAAAGCCTCCCTTGTAACGGCTGTACTTCGTAAGAGTTTGGGCTCATTACCTGTAGTTGGTTTAGCACCTCAAGTAGAGATTCCTCTCTTAATGACAGATTGGGTCAGAAATGGACTTCCATCTGAGAAGTTTGGGTTTTTAGATGAAGTTGAGATGAAGGAGTTGTCAAAAGATGAAGGGGGCGTAGCTCGTTATCGAGGGATACCTCTTGATTCTAAGGAGATTGAGCTCAATATTTCAGAAGGTTGGAGCGTTACAAAACTAGGGCTCTCTTATGAAGATATCGTGACATTTTCATTGGGAGATGACTTTATCTTAAAACGTGTCCGTTATTTGGATCAGTTCCAAGAAAAATTAGAGTTGAGTGAAGATCAAAATGCGGTTGCTCAATCGAACGCCTTTCTCTTAGCGGATACTATGCGCGCATTGGTGATCGATCTCTATAATCTCTGTTATGATCGCGGTGAAGAGAACGGGCTTTAAAGGCCAACGACTTCTTATTCATCTGGCAATAATTCTTAATTCTAATCAAAGAGTGAACAAATCATGAGTCAAAATCACTATACATCGAGTTCGATTGAAGTTCTTTCAGGACTTGATCCTGTCCGTAAACGTCCGGGCATGTATACCGATACTAGTCGTCCGAATCATATCTTACAAGAGGTCATTGATAACTCGGTGGATGAGGCGTTAGCAGGACACGCGACTGAAGTGATAGTGACGCTTTACAAAGATGGTTTTCTCGGGGTAAGAGATAATGGGCGGGGAATGCCTATTGACATTCATCCTGAGCATGGCGTCAGTGGTGTGGAGTTAATTCTTGCAACACTTCATGCAGGTGGTAAATTTAATAGTGATAATTACCAATACTCAGGGGGATTACATGGTGTTGGTGTTTCTGTTGTCAACGCACTCTCTAAATCATTAGAAGTTATCGTGAACCGTGATGGATCTGTTCATCGTATTACTTTCAAAGATGGTTATAAAGCTTCAGAATTGGAAGTGATAGGAGAGGTTGGGCAGCGCAATACGGGAACAGAAATCCGTTTTTTACCTGATGAGAAGTATTTTGATACCCCAAAAATTGCTAAAAAAGCATTATGTGATCTTTTAAAAGCAAAAGCGATTCTTTGTGCGGGATTAAAAATTACGCTGATTGATGAGCATGCAAAAGAGGAAGAGCAGGTTACTGTTTGGTGCTATGAATCGGGGATAGAAGAGTATCTTTATGATGCATTAAAAGAGATTGATTATTTACCAAAAGAGATTATTTTTGGGGAATTTAAAGGGGATGGTGAAGAGGTTATTTGGGGGTTGGCTTGGAGTGAAACGGGCGCACCAAGTATGACTGAGAGCTATGTGAACTTGATTCCAACGATGTTGGGCGGGACACATGTTAATGGTTTGAAATCAGGGCTGACAGAAGCACTTCGTGATTTTTGTGAACAACGAAATTTACTCCCTCGGGGTGTACGAATTACGCCAGAAGATACCTTTTCACATCTAAATTATCTTCTATCTGTGAAGATGCAAGAACCTCAGTTTTCAGGACAAACGAAAGAACGTTTAAGTTCTCGGGGGATTGCGAGTTTTATTAATGGGGCAATCAAAGATTTCTTTATCCTTTGGCTGAATAAGCATGTCGAAGAAGCTGAAGCGATTGCGGAGCTTGTGATCTCGACTGCGCAAGCTCGTTTAAAAAGCTCTAAAGCAGTGGTAAGAAAACGAGTTTCTCAGGGACCTCAATTACCGGGAAAACTTGCAGATTGTGTGAGTACGGATGTGAATGAAACCGAACTATTTTTGGTGGAAGGGGATTCTGCTGGGGGGTCGGCAAAACAAGCGAGAGATCGTGATACGCAAGCAGTTATGGCGCTTCGGGGAAAAATATTAAACACTTGGGAAGTTCCCACGAGTGAGATTTTGGCATCAAGTGAGATTCATGATATCTCTGTCGCCATTGGGGTTGATCCTAATGATGAAAAGCTTGATGAGTTACGTTATGGCAAGATCTGTATTTTAGCCGATGCTGACTCTGATGGATTGCATATTGCAACCTTAATTTGTGCATTGTTTTTAAAGCATTTTCCAAAACTTGTGGCAGCGGGTCATGTGTTTGTAGCGTTACCA
>JASLEF010000013.1 GCA_030151245.1 Ignatzschineria sp.
AGCTGATGCCAGCTAAAACATAAATTATTTATTAGCCGGTTATTCTTATAGCCGGCTTTTTTATTTAACGGTCAAAAATATGGATTTTTTCTTTTATCGAGATTCATGTGCTATCCCTAGGGAACCACGGGTTTTAACCATAGGTGCTTTTGATGGTATTCATTTAGGGCACCAGAAGTTATTGCATCAATTAAACGACCTCCATCAAAAGTACCCAGAGACTAAGCGGACACTGATTACTTTCGAGCCTTTACCTCACGAATTTTTCTTAAAAGAGGATGCGCCTGGTCGAATTATGTCTCTTAAAGAGAAGCTGATTTTTCTGCGTTCTCGTAATCTCGTTGATGAAGTTATTATTTTGCCCTTTACAACAAATCTTCGGGATCAATCCGCGGAAAGTTTCATTAACGATTTTTTAGTGAAAGATTTGAATGTTAAGGGATTAGTCGTCGGTGATGATTTTAGGTTTGGTGCAAAAGCTTCCGGTTCTTTTGATGATCTTTTAGCAGCCTCTTTAAAGTTTAACTTTGAAGTGATAAAAGAAGATTATTACTATATTGGTGGTGTGCGTGTGTCATCAACGTTAGTGCGACAAGCCTTACGAGAAGCTAACTTTAATCAAGCAGAGCTCTATTTAGGGCGTCCTTATGAGATTATTAGCCGAGTTGTGTATGGCAACCAATTAGCCAGACAGCTCGGGACAGCAACGATTAATTTGCCAATTAAACGTTTTAAACCGCTATTTACAGGGGTTTATAATGTGGCAGCTCGTCTTTGTAGTAGTAATGAGTTATTTAATGGCGTTGCAAATATTGGTTATCGCCCAACGGTGAATGGCGTAAAACCTAATTTAGAAGTACACTTACATGATGTAAATCTAAACTTATATGGAGAAACTTTTAGTGTAGAGTTTCTTTCTAAAATTAGGGATGAACAACGATTTGAGAATATCGAAGCTCTGAAGAAACAGATACAGGCTGATGCCGAGGCTTCGAGAGATTATTTTAATCTTCAAAAGTAGGATATGAACGTGAGTAAAGTAAACAAGAACGAAGACAAGAATGATCACGTATACCGTGATACGTTAAACTTACCCGAAACAGATTTCCCTATGCGTGGAAATCTTCCAAAGCGCGAGCCTGATTTTATTCAGTATTGGGATCGTATTGATCTTTATCATAAGCAGCGTGAGATTTTTAAGGGTAAGCCAAAATTCATTCTTCATGATGGTCCTCCTTATGCTAATGGTGCAATTCATTTGGGACATGCTGTAAATAAAGTTCTCAAGGATATGATCGTTAAATCTCGCAGTCAGCTTGGGTTTGATTCTCCTTATGTTGCAGGATGGGATTGTCACGGCTTGCCGATTGAATTAGTCGTCGAAAAAACTTATGGGAAAGTGGGTGATAAGTTAACTCCTGCAGAATTTAGAGCGAAATGCCGTGAATTTGCGGGGACTCAGATTGATATTCAAGCAGAAGGATTTAAACGTTTAGGGGTTCTTTCATATGAAGAGAAGCCTTACTTAACGATGAATCAAGATACTGAAGCTGATATCGTTCTTGCATTGAAAGAGATTGTTGCTAAAGGTCACTTAGAAAAAGGTGCTCGCCCTGTTAACTGGTGTTTAGATTGTGGATCTTCTTTAGCAGAAGCTGAAGTTGAATATCAGGATAAAACATCACTGAGTATTGATGTTGCTTTCCCTGTCGTCGATACGCAAGACTTAGCAAAACGTATTGGGCATGAAGTTTCTGATAACGTTTCAGTCGTTATTTGGACTACAACACCTTGGACGCTTCCTGGAAATGCGGCTGTTTCAGCTCATGCAGATTTTGTCTATGTATTAGTCGATAAAGCAGGACAACAGCTTTTAATTGCAAAAGATTTAGTTGAAGATCTAGAGAAGAGTTGGAATTGTCAACTACCGATTATTGCGGAGTTCGAAGGTAAAGTACTAGAGCACTTACAGCTTAAGCATCCGATTGATGTGAATAAAGTTGTTCCTGTTATTTTAGGAGATCATGTAACATTAGATGCGGGGACAGGATTCGTTCATACTGCACCGGCACATGGTGAAGAAGACTATGCTGTAGCGCTTCAATATGGGATTGAATTTGAAAACCCTGTTTTAGGTGATGGAACTTATAGTGATACGACACCGGTGTTTGCGGGCAAAAACATTAAAGATAATGAAGCAAATATGGTGGCATATCTAGAAGAGCGTGGAATTTTGCTTAATAAAGTCAAGATTAGCCATAGCTATGCACACTGCTGGAGACATAAAACCCCAACGATTTATCGTGCAACTCCCCAATGGTTTATCAGCATGGATAAGCAGGGGCTGCGTCAAGAAGTCTTAAATGAGATAGATCAAGTGCAGTTTATTCCTTCATGGGGACGTGAGCGTCTTTATAATATGATTGAAGGCCGTGGCGACTGGTGTATTTCACGTCAACGTTATTGGGGGGTTCCGATACCTTTCTTTTTAAATAAAGAGAGCGGAGCGTTACATCCTGAAACCGATAGCTTAATGCAAGCGGTGGCTGATCGTATTCGTAAAGATGGTTTAGAAGCTTGGTTTGGGGCAAGTGTAGAGGATTATATTAAAGATCCTGCGGAAGCGGCTCTTTATCAGAAAAATACAGATACACTCGATGTCTGGTTTGACTCTGGGACAACACATTTTAGCGTTTTAGCGCGTAGACCTGAGCTGGCTTATCCTGCGGATCTCTATTTAGAGGGCTCAGATCAGCATCGTGGTTGGTTTAACTCTTCAATTATTACTTCCGTCGCAATTAATGGTATTGCTCCTTATAAAGCGCTTTTAACGCATGGCTTTACAGTGGATGCCAAAGGCCGCAAGATGTCTAAATCGCTCGGTAATGGTGTTGAGCCGGCAGATGTCATTAATAAGATGGGAGCAGATGTGCTTCGTCTATGGGTATCATCAACAGACTATCGTGGAGAGATCCCCGTCTCTGATGAAATTTTAAAACGAACATCTGAAACTTATCGTCGTATTCGTAATACGGTACGTTTCTTGTTAGCGAATACTAACGAGTTTGATTTAGCGAAGAATGGCGTATCATTTGATGAAATGTTACCGCTAGATCGTTGGATTGTTGCGCGAGCGCTTGAGATTCAAGAAGAGATTAAAGAAGCATTTTTAGAATACTCATTCCATAATGTGTATCAGAAACTTCAATATTTCTGCTCCATTGATTTAGGAAGTTTCTATCTAGACATCATTAAGGATCGTCAATATACGGCGTCAAAAGATTCATTAGCAAGACGTAGTGCGCAGACAGCCCTTTATCATGTGTTAGAAGCACTTGTTCGTTGGATGGCGCCAATTCTGACCTTTACGGCAGAAGAGGTCTGGTTAGCAATGCGTGAGCGTGGTAATGAGCGTCTAGAATCTGTCTATCTTACAGAGTTTTATGATGGTTTAGTGCCACTAGAAGCATCTAGCGCATTTAATACTGCATTTTGGAATAAGCTTTTAGCTGTTCGAGGCGAAGCTGCTAAACAGATTGAACTTCTTCGTGCAGATGGAAAAGTGGGCTCTTCTTTACAAACACGTATTACCGTTTTTGCAACGGATAATCTTATGAGAGAAATGTCGATGTTAGAGGATGAGTTACGCTTTGTGTTACTCTCATCATATGCAGAGGTAAAACCATTTGCAGATCGTGATGCGGCATTAGAAGTTCATGAGCTTCAAGGGGAGCAATTCTCAGTTGCCGTTGAAGTCCTTTCAGATGATGAGTATAAAAAATGTGTAAGATGTTGGCATCATCGTGAAGAAGTAGGGCATAATTCAGAGCACCCGGAGCTTTGTGATCGTTGTATCGAGAATGTCACAACTGATGGTGAAGTTAGACATTATGCATAAGGTTAATACTAACCAAGAGAGACCAGTAAATATGCTTTACTGGTCACTTTTTGTGATATTTGGAGTGATCCTTGATTTTGGGACTAAGTCTTTGGCTGAAAATCTCTTATTGTATGGGGATCCTGTCCCTGTATTGCCGGGATTTTTAAACTGGACACTGGCTTATAATCCGGGGGCCGCATTTAGCTTTTTAGCAGATCAATCAGGTTGGCAACGTTGGTTTTTTATTGGAATGACAGTGATTATTTCGATCGTGTTATTCTTTTGGATCAAGCGAACGGAGCGTGTTGAGAGGCTTTTAAGGTTTGGGTTAGCATGTGTATTAATAGGGGCGATTGGCAATTTGATTGATCGAGTCTTTTTAGGTCATGTTATTGATTTTATTCATGTAACTTATGGTTCTCGTAGTTTTCCAATCTTTAATATTGCAGATATCTTTGTAACCTCAGGTGTTGGGTTTATAATTTTATCATCGTTTACAGAAAAGAAACGAAAGTTAGCACATCTTTCAGATGACCAAAAAGCTTAGTATCAACCAATAGGATATAAAATATGGCTGATGATAAATCAATGCTCGATAAGATCTTAGATCATAATCGTGAGTTCGTAGATGCAAAAGAGTATGACAATCTTTGTACGGATAAATATCCAAATAAAGAGATTGCGATTTTAACCTGTATGGATGCCAGAATTGTTGAGTTATTGCCTAAAGCAATGGGGATTCGTAACGGGGATGCAAAGATTATTAAAAACGCTGGTGCTTTGATCAGTCACCCGTGGGGAGCGGTCATGCGCAGCCTTTTAGTTGCGGCGCTTGAGTTTAATGTGAAAGAGATTATGGTGGTGGGTCACACAGATTGTGGAATGCGTGGCTTTGATCCTGAACACTTGCTAGATAAAGCGCGAAAGTTTGGAATCACAGATGGCACGATTACGACATTAAGAAATGCAGGGATAGACCTTGATGGTTGGCTTCGAGGTTTTGATAATGTTGCTGATAGTGTCAGATTTACAGTTGAAAAAATTCGGAATCATCCTTTGATGCCGGGGCGTGTTGTGGTTCACGGTTTGGTGATTCATCCCACAACAGGGAAATTACATACCGTTGTCAATGGTTATGTTGAAAATATAAATTTGCTTGATGAAGAGCGTGAAAAATCAGTTGAAGGGAAGTAATGACTAAGAAGATATTTTTAGCAAATCCTCGAGGGTTTTGTGCGGGTGTTGATCGTGCGATTAGCATAGTAGAACGCGCACTAGATCTTTTTGGTGCGCCAATCTATGTTCGTCATGAGGTAGTTCATAATAAATATGTTGTGGATACTCTGAAAGATCGAGGGGCGATTTTTGTTGATGAGTTAGATGAGGTTCCGGATGGAAAAATTGTCATTTTCTCTGCCCATGGTGTATCGAAAGCGGTACAAGATGATGCTAAAAATAGAGGCCTAGAAGTTTTTGATGCCACTTGTCCTCTTGTGACGAAAGTGCATTTAGAAGTTACACGTTTTGCTAAAGACGCGATGGATACTGTTCTGATTGGTCATGAGGGGCACCCTGAGGTCATCGGTACGATGGGGCAGTTTGATGCGCAATATGGTGGAGAAATTCATCTAATTGAAGATTTAGAAGATGCGGATCGATTACAAGTAAAAGATCCTTCAAAAATTGCCTATGTCACGCAAACAACACTTTCCCTTGATGATACTTCACAAATTATTGATCGCCTTCGAGAGCGTTTTCCTGAGATTCAAGGACCTAAAAAGAGTGATATTTGTTATGCAACGCAAAACCGTCAAGATGCAGTAAAGACTTTAGCAGAACAGTGTGGTTTGATTCTTGTTGTTGGTTCTAAAAATAGCTCAAATTCCAATCGTTTACGAGAGCTTGCAGAAAAGGAAGGGTCAGTCAGTTATTTAATTGATCGTGCAACGGATATTGATCCTGCATGGCTAAATGGTCATGATGATTTAGGGGTGACTGCTGGTGCGTCAGCGCCTGATGTCTTAGTGCGTGAAGTCATTCATTATCTTCAAGAAAAGGGGTATACTCTAGAAGGAGATATGCCAGGTTGTGAGGAAGATATTGTTTTTCCTCTACCAAAATTATTGCGCCCTAGTGAAGAGATATAATTTTCTATAGCTCTTTTAAATTGAAAAGTTAAAAGTTAAAAGTTAAAAAGCTGAAGTTCTGTAGAGAGCTTCAGCTTTTTTAATAAAAAATATCATTGAAGATAAGAATTATCGTTATTGATCGACTTTTGAGTCATCGGTAAAAATTAATCATGTCGGAGGTTCGCTTTCAGAATATCGGGAATAATTACTAGTACGAAAATAATAAAAGCACACAAGATAAAAGCATATAAGTATCTGTTCTCGTTGCATATCAACTTCAAATTTTTATAGGTCATTGATAAGATGAAAGTGTGTATGGGAACAAGATAGAGTTATATAGAATACGTATTAATAAGAATACCTATAACATAAGCTTTATAAAGGGCGCTAAAAAATACCCTTTCGAGTATTTTTTAGGGTTATGCATATTGGGTGATAATTACAAAAAGAGCTTAAATGCGGGATTATCATTCTCATCTTCAAAGCTATAACCGAGCTCATCAAGAAAGGACTGGAAAGAGCCATCTGTCATATTGTCTTCAGGTACCTGCATGCCGATTAAGACGCGACCGTAATCAGATCCATGATTGCGGTAATGGAAGAGGCTGATATTCCACCTCCCGGCGAGAGTTGATAAGAATTGAAGAAGAGCTCCCGGGCGCTCAGGGAATTCAAATCTAAATAGTCGTTCATCGTTAACATTGGCTTTGCCACCGACCATATGACGAATGTGTAATTTGGCCATCTCATTGTCGCTGAGATCAATCACCTCGAGTTTATTATCCATTAAGCGATCAATGATATGTGTCTTCTCATCATCTCCTTGCGTGAGCTGTAAGCCTACAAAGATCACCGCTTCCTGAGGATTGCTATAACGGTAGTTAAACTCTGTAATACTTCTTTTACCAATAATATTGATAAAGTTTTGAAAGCTTCCTGGTGTTTCTGGAATTTTGACGGCTATTAAAGCCTCATTACGCTCTCCGAGCTCTGCTCGTTCAGCGACATGGCGAAGACGATCAAAATTGATATTGGCGCCACTTAAAATGCCGGCCACATTCTTAAAACCATGCTGAGGATTTTCATGAAGATATTTTTTAATACCTGCAACACTGAGTGCGCCAGAAGGTTCGCTGAGAGCACGGGTATTATTAAAGATATCTTTCATGGCTGCACAGAGCTCATCGGTGGAAACGGTAATGATCTCATCGACATATTTCTGGCAGATTTCAAATGTTTTTTCACCGACTAATTTAACTGCGGTGCCATCAGCAAAAGAGCCGACTTGATGGAGTTTTATACGTTGATTCTCTTCAAGGGATACTTTCATTGAGGCAGACTCTTCCGGTTCTACGCCGATGATTTTACAGTTTGGCGCAATAAACTTTACGTATGCAGCGACACCGGCGATAAGTCCACCCCCGCCCACGGGAATAAAAATAGCATCTAAATCGGGCTTTTGATCAAGCATTTCTTTACCGATGGTCCCTTGTCCAGCAATGACTGAGAGATCATCAAAAGGGTGTATAAAGCATTTTCCTTCAGTTTCAGAAAGAAAAAGAGCATGATCATAAGCATCATCAAAGGTATTACCGTGTAAAATTACGGTGGCTCCCATTTCTTTACAGGCATTAACCTTTAAATCAGGTGCAGAAATAGGCATAACAATAGTGGTGTTGAGTTTGAGGTAGCGACCACTGAGGGCAACGCCTTGTGCGTGATTTCCAGCTGAAGCACAAATGACTCCACGGGCGCGTTCTTCTTCGGTTAATTGGAAAATTCGGTTAAATGCGCCTCTAATCTTAAATGAGAAGATTGGTTGAAGATCTTCACGCTTGAGCCAAATGTTACATTTTAATTGGCGACTTAAAAGATAGAGATTGTCTAGTTGCGTATTCTTCGCAACATCATAGACGCGGGCAGATAAGATATCCCGAATTAACGAATTCATGCTGTATTGACCTTATGTTGAAACAAAAAATGATGTCTAAGTAGAACAGAATGCCTGAGCGCTGTTGAGTTATCAAGCATTACTTCAGAGATAACGCTTGTTCTTTTCAATCAAGGAGCTGAGATTGATTATTCCTCATTATTTAGGGGAATTTGTGATGAGCATCCCTTGAAAAAATAGTCCAAGAATTGATAAGTACGAAATTTTATGGAAACGTACTATTTGAAAGCATTAAACGATTAATAAAGCTTGAAATTTCATTAAATAGGGCTTGATCTTGCTCTATCTTAGTCATTTTCGCTGGGTTAACGCGTTGTTTAGGGACTAATAGAGTTTCGGGCTTAGAGAGTGATGTACCAGAAGAGCTTAATTGATTTTGAAAGCTTTGGATAAATCTGGCGCTTCCGATAATCGCTGAGACTTTTCGTTTCTCTTGTTGTAGCTTGAGTAGCGTGGCTGACATCTCTTTCTCCATAATGGTAAGAAAGATGATCTTTTCATAACCAATAACTTCTACCCCATTAAAAAGCTGTAGAGTTGCCGGCAACAATGATCTATTGTCTGAGCAGTCTTGTTCGATAATAATGGTTCTAGTGAAAAAAGGGCGAATGATTGTAGGAATAAAGGTCCAATATTGAAAGGGGCTATTCCGAATTTTTGTTGCAGAAACAGGAAATTTATCACGAGGGGGATCGACTAAGATTACCGCTGTTTGAAAATACTTTTCGTAGAAATCCTTGTCCTGTAGCTCACTACTAAAAATAATATTCGGATGAATATCTTTAGATTTTAAAGAGGCTTTAAGACGATCACTCCAAGCTTGCCAGCCATTAGGGTAGGCGGGGATGCCATCCTCATTAAATCCATGAATAGTAATACCTTCAATTCCCTGTAGTAACTTTTTTGCCCAGTTAATACGGTCATCGCTCGTGGGTCTTTTAGTGAAAGCGCTTTCTAAATAGAGTTGATAGTCTCTTTCGGTTTCACTGCAGACAAAAACATGTAACTGATCGACTGCTAATTTTGCCGATAGAATCATATTAATATGGCCTTGATGTAAGGGGTAAAATTTTCCCACGATCAAGCCTGTTTTTTGCATAGATTTTTGTATAGACATATATTTAAAATAATATTTACTAAAATGGACAAAAACCCTTTAATATAGGGAGTCTGATATAATATCACGCATTAAGTTTACCTCCTCTCATTATACTTTAGAAGACAACTCATCAATGATTACATCGATACTTACCGGAAGTTTTTTGTGGGCAGGCAGTATGATTGCCTTGATCATCTATATTCTCTTTATTTTGACGATTTGCGTTAAAATTATTTACGATACAACAAGTGTTAGTAAAACATTAGGCTACCTTGTGCTAATTGTATTTTTGCCATTATTTGGCGTGATCCTTTATCTATCTTTAGGCGTCAATTATCGAAATAAAGCGATGTATGACAAAAAATTGGAGTATAACGGGGATCTTAAAGATGAGATTTATGAATATACAAAGCATATTGAGGAAGATCCTTCAGCAATTAATAATCCCGTGATTGAGCAATTCAAACGACTAGCACACTCTGTATCGACAGAAGATGTTCATTGGATGAGTTTAAATAATGATGTGAAGCTTTTAAAAAATGGGGAGAATAAATATCCTGAAGTTTTAAAAGCGATTGAAGAAGCGAAAGAGACCATTCATATTGAATACTATATTGTCCGCAATGATGGTATTGGTAATGAGATCAAGGACGCACTTATCAAGAAAGCTCGAGAAGGCGTGAAAGTTCGTTTTATTTATGATGATTTTGGTAGTAGTAAGATTCGTAAAGCTTTCGCTGCAGAGATGCGAGCTGCCGGCATTGAGGTGTTTGCTTTTAGAAAATTACTCTTTATTTTTTGGGCTAATCGGGTGAATTATCGAAATCATCGGAAGATTATTGTCATTGATGGGCGCGTCGGTTTTGTTGGGGGGATTAATATAGGGGATGATTACATCAATATCCCCAATAGTGGAAAGCCCATTTTACGCGATATGCATGTTCGTCTAGAAGGTTACAGTTGCTATGCATTACAGCATCTTTTTCTTTCGGATTGGAACTTCTGTTCGAAGCAGAAAGTAGAACCTAATGCCGAACTTTTTCCCGTAGATCTCAGGGAAGATAAGGGGACGACTGCGGTGCAGATTGTTGCAAGTGGTCCTGATTCTGAAGAGCCTTATATTATGAATTCGGTAATGCAGGCGATCGCCCTTGCGGAGAAGGAGGTGTTGATTACAACGCCATACTTTATTCCTACAGAGCAAATTTTGACAATGTTAAAGATTGCAGCAAGAAGCCAGGTGAAGGTGAAATTATTAGTGCCGGAGAGAACCAACTCCCTTTTAGTACGTATGGCTAGTCGAGCCTTATATCTAGATCTACTTCGTGCGGGAGTTGAAATTTACCATTATCGTAAAGGGTTTATTCATGCAAAAACTAGCGTATATGATAGGAGCTTAGCGATGGTAGGGACTGCAAATATGGACATTCGTAGCTTTGATTTAAACTTCGAAGTCAATGCCATTATGTATGATCGGGATTTTGCAGAGAAGATGACAGCACAGTTTTATGAGGATTTAGAAAATGCAGTACCTGTTACTCTAGAGGAGTGGGAGAAGCGTCCTAAATATAAAATTTTTGCTGATAAGTTTGTTTACCTAGCATCTTCTTTGTTGTAATAAATATTGGCGTGTCAGTGAATCCTAGATAGGCACTAGCGCGATGAGTTATCAAAGGTCTTTCAATTGAAAGACCTTTTTTATTGAGAGATTTTTGATAATTTTTCTGTTTTGGAAGATATCTGTAAGCGTTTTAAGGTCAAGAGATCTTACAAGAGAACGGTTGATTTCAGGGGCTTTATCTCAAAAAAGAGTAAACGAGCGTTGTATAGGAATTTTTAAATAATGCTATCAACCCGTGACGTTTACATGAATCGGAGTTAGATGAAAGAGTGATCTATTGTGCTCTTATTTTTGATACTTATGAGCCTGATCCCTCGAATTGAGAGATTCCTAACTTTTGTTGTAAGATTTTTTTGTCATGGGGAGAGAAGTTCGTCAAGGTGTGACGTAGTAAAAAATGAAGGGTCACTAAACCACTATTCGGCTTAAATTTTTCTCCATCTAATAGTGCTATCTGGATCTCAGTTGGTGAAAGTCGATAAAAATTTTCCACTTCACCATCATTGATGCTTGGGATAAATGTTTCAGGTAATGGGAGATCGAAGACAAAAATACACTCATTGCGAACGGTTTTATTGAATTCTGCAAGATAGTTAAATGGCATTGAGAAACGAAGTTTATCTGTTAAGTTTTGAGGGATATTCGCCTCCTCCATCGCTTCTCGTTTAGCGCTTTCTAGAGGCTCTTCTCCATAACTTAGCCCGCCAGCAGCTAGATTATCAAGCTTGTGGGGTTCAATTTTTTTTAGTTTTGACCGTTTAGCGATCCAGATATGTTCAATAATGCCAGAGTTTTGTTGTTTGGGTATTTGATAGCCATTGATATGCACTCCAAACACTCGAAATCCTAGAAAAGGTGCGACGCCCCGCTCTATGGTAAAAAGTGCATTCGCAAGATCTGATCCCGGTAAGTAAATACCATAGGCTTCATCACGCCAATTAGTGATAATATCGGCATCTTTTAGAGATCTTGAAAACGTATCAAGTAGTGCTGTTCGCTCCAAAAAAGAGGCATTGACAAATGCCCTTGTGAAATTAATTTGTTGAGATTGAATCTGGAAGATATGAGCAAAGCTTTGCAAAATTTCAAGATGGTCAAGATGAACCCAGCCAATCTGCTGCTGATCAAATGTCAGCGGCAGATAGCTTTTAAATTGGGGTTCTG
Organism: Ignatzschineria sp.; assembly: GCA_030151245.1. Lineage (GTDB taxonomy): Bacteria > Pseudomonadota > Gammaproteobacteria > Cardiobacteriales > Wohlfahrtiimonadaceae > Ignatzschineria. The sequence continues at coordinate 11,845 of JASLEF010000013.1, forward strand.
GGAGGTATTTAAAGAGATTTTCAAGCATTAGTAATAGGCATTAACGGCGTAATGTTTGGGTTAAGTCTCGAGTGAGTTCGTTGGCTATAGCTTGTAGAGCTTGATTATAAGCAGCGACACCACCTTCAGCATTGTAGGAAAAACTAGGTTCTGTTTTTGCATAATTAAATGATTTTACAATTCGATTATTGGCGCTATTGATAAGACGAGCTTGGAGATTTAAGGTGATGAAACTCTCTTTAGAGGCCTCATTAAAGAATTGATTCATCTCTATAATTGTCAAGTCAAGGCGGTATTGTGCTGAGACGCTATTAGGGGCAGTAATAACATATTGAAATAAGTTTTTACTATTGAGATCTTGAGCAATCGCTGCTTGTATCATCTGAGTTGGAGGGCTTACCCAATCGCTTTTAGTAAAAACTTCTAGCTCATTTTTAGCTCGGCTATAGTACATATCGGATGAGAGTCTAGTGGTTGCTCTCACTTGAGATATAAGTAGAGAAGGGAGCTGTGCATTTCCAGTGACCACATTTGAAGTATCTGTAGTGAGAGTATAGCTCTTTTTAGCCGGCGCAGAAGCACAGGCGGTAACAATGAGAGATAATGCAAAAATAAAGGCTAATTTTTTAAAGTATTTCATAAGAATGGCTCCTTATTGCTAAACCGGTAAGATGTGGTCTCATATTTGATGAGAACTCGCTTCTCTAAAGAAGGGTGAGTGATATTGATTTTAATTAGAATTATTGAAACGGTATTAAAGCCTACTTCATCAATAGCATCGAAGTAACATCTTCTCTAACGCTTAATAATCTATAGATCATTGGTGGTATCGTGCATCATTTGAGAGATTATCCCTCCTCCTAGGTTTTAATATTCGTTACACGATGCTTTTGTAACTTTTTGTAGAGGAGGGCTCTTTAAGTAATGCCCCTATATTGAGATTCTGTTACTCGCCTGGACCTGGTTTTTGTTTTGGTTTTCCTAAAATAATTGAGTTCGGCTGTGCTTCTAGTTCCTGCATCAGGAGTGAGAAGTTATAGAGAGCATTTTCTAAGACAGGAAAGATATCTTGTAAACTACCATTTGCTTCCTGTCCAAGACTTCCCCAGTTATTGAATGTAGAGGTTGCCGCATCTAAGGTCGTATTGATCTTATTAGACATTCCCTCTAATTGTTGTGTGGAACCCTGAAGGTGTTCTGCAAATGAGTAGAGCGCTTTAGCTGCATCTTTGATTTGAGGCTGAATCGTATCGATGGTTCCTGATGCTTTTTCTGTGAGCCCGTTAATCTTATCGCCAACGGTTGCAAGATCTGCGGTAAAGGCGTTGGTATTACTTAAGATATTGCTGAGGTTGTCAATATTTTGTGTTGTCAGGATAGAGCCCATTTTCTTAGAAAGTTCTGAGAGAGAACTGGTAACATTATTGAGTGCTTCATCTAAACGACGAGAGAGAGAGGGACCATTTTTGATCGTTGGAATGGGATTCTCCTTAGATGGTAATAGAGCTCCAGCTTCTGGAGTACCGCCTGTTAGGCTTACATTTACAAGCCCCGTAATTCCACGACTCATTAATACTGCTTCAGTATCATGCTTGATAGGTGTGCCTACATCAATATTGAGATAGATTGTCACATAGCGAGGATCATCATGATTGAGTTCCATTGCCGCAACTTTACCCACGTTAACTCCGCGATAATCGATCGTAGAGTTTACTGAAAGTCCCGACACAGATTCATTTGTGATGACTCGATATTCGATTGTGTTGACTTTTTCAAAGCCATTTGTAAGCCAAATAATAAGAGCGATTAGGCATGCTAAAAATCCTAAGACGAACATGCCAACAATTGTGTAATTAAATTTGTGTTCCATATGCCTCTCCCACTGCTCGGCCTCGAGGGCCTTGGAAGTAATGTTGAATTAAAGGATTTGTGTTGTTTACGAGATCTTGAATAGGTTCATAGGCGATGAGCTTTTTTTCTCCTAAGAAGGCTACTTTATCTGAAATTGCCCAAATAGAGTCTAAATCATGAGTCACCATGACGACGGTAAGATTGAGAGACTCTTTAAGTTGGCGCATTAGTCCATCAAAGTCACTTGCTGAAACAGGATCTAGTCCTGCCGTAGGTTCATCTAAAAAGAGTAATTCAGGATCTAATGCTAAAGCACGAGCTAAACTTGCTCGCTTAATCATTCCTCCGGAAAGATCTTTCGGCAATAGACTTGCTGCTTGTGGTTTTAAACCTGAAAGCGTCAGTTTTAACATCGCAACTTCTTCTCGATCTTTACGGTTTAAATTGGTGTGCTCTTGAAGCGGTACCATAATGTTTTCTAAAACCGTTAGAGAGCTAAAGAGCGCCCCCCCTTGGAAAAGCATGCCGAAGGTTTGCCGAAGCTTTTGCTCTTCTTTATGAGAGGCCCCCCACACAGGTTTGTTAAAAAGATATACCTGACCTTTTGTCGGTCTTTGCAACATAATGATGCTGCGAAGCAAGGTTGTTTTCCCCGATCCAGATCCTCCAACAAGAGCGACAAGCTCGCCTCTTTTAACAGTCATGTTGAGATCTTCGTGAACAGAATGAGTCCCAAAGCTGTTATAGACGTGTTCTACGCGTATGACATCATCTTTTTGGACAACCTGAGAGGGGGGAAGTTGAATATTTGATTCGCTCATGACTTCCTCCTTATAAACCAACGTTGCGCATCAAGATTGAGAAGAGCGCAACAATAATAATGACGAGAAAGATCGATTGGACAACCGCTTTAGTTGTTTGTTGACCAACACTATCTGCTCCCCCAGAAACCTGAAATCCTTGGTAACAGCCAACTAGCGTAATGACAATCGCAAAAACAGGGGCTTGGACAAGACCCACAACTAATGAGCGCCATGTCACAGTGTTAGGAATTGTTGTGAGATATTCTCCAAAGGAGATATCTAAATAGAAGTACGCTAAGACCATACTGCCGAAAATTGCCATCATGTCGGCAAAGAGTGTGAGTAATGGTAGTGATAGAGCAAGCGCATACATTTTAGGTAAAACAAGTTGATCGTAACGATTGATTCCGATGGTTTCTAATGCATCAACCTCTTCATTGACGACCATGGTTCCTATCTGTGCAGCATAAGCAGCTCCTGTTCGTCCGGCAATGATGATTGCGGTGAGTAATGGTCCTAATACGCGTAAGACGGCTACCGCTGAGAAATCAACGATATAAATACTTGCGCCAAACATCTGAAGGAGGTTACCTGCTTGATAAGCAATCACCGCTCCGATTAAGAAGTTTAAAAGTCCAATAATAGGAAGCGCCATCACTCCCGCAGATTGAATATTCGCCCAGAACGCGCTCCACCGAATGGTCCAGGGAGTAAATGCTTTTTTTGTGGCGATGACAGAAACTTCACCAATAAATTCGATAAACTTCTGCATCTCATCTAGCGCAGAGATCGTAAATAAGCCAATGCGACTAATGAGTGTTCCACGGTTTACCGGAGCTGTTTTTTGAACCCCATTATCATCAATTTTTGATTTAATAAATTGAAAAAGGTCGATCTGTTTTTTATCAAAATTTTGATATTCAACCGTTGCTGATTTTGGAATCGCCTCGAGGGCAATATAGAGTTCCTGACAGCCGATAGTATCAAGTTTTTTGAGCTTAGAACCATCTACCGTAATTGTTGTCGGCGTGATGGTTTGTGCCTTAAATTTATCAGCAGCAGCTTGGATCAAATGAAGATTGGCTAAAGTCCACTCTCCATCGATATATATTGTACTGTTATCAAGCGTTATCATGATTATTTGAGCTCACATTCAGAAGATGCTAGGTATTATTTCACAGTCGATTAAAAAGGATTCACTTTTCGCCAGCTAGCGGGGTCTTGTTGAGAACCTGATGATTGCCAAATTCCTTTTTTAGCATCTCTCGCAAGTTTCTCCTGCGCAAGATATTGAGGGTCATTGTTATATTGTTTATAAACAACGGCATAACCTTCACTCACCATTTTTAAACCGACATCTATCTCTTTATTGTTAATGAAAATTTGACCAACATAGCGATTATATTGATCTATATCCTTTATTTTAATAGTAATAATATCATGTTTATTGGTTAGGAAAATCTCATTTAAGATATTTGTTGATTTTTCTCCCCAAGGTATCTGATTTGTTTCCGGCGCATCCATTCCCCAAATTCGAATATTGACCTTTTTTGGGGTGCTTATAGGACAGTTAGCAACGATGGTATCGCCATCAATAATCCTCTCTAAAGAGCATTGATATTCTTCATGTTTAGAGAGGGCTGATGAGTAATTATTGGTCGAGGATGAAGAGGGGGTATCCCAAAAATAGGAGGAAACAAATAATATGATAAATAAGACAGTGGTTACCAAAGATGATTTTTTTCGTAGGGCTTTTTGTTTTACGGTATTTTTTAAATAGGCAATAATGCCAGAGTAGTGAGGTTGCTGTTTCATCTAGACTTTATAGGATATTCTATGCAAAAAGAGGGATTATCCAAAGAATAATGATCTGTACGGTGATCCATGAGAAGAGAGCGGCGATGATATCATCGAGCATAATGCCAAAACCACCCCCTACTTTTTCATCAATCACTTTAATGGGCCAGGGTTTGAGAACATCAAAAAAGCGAAATACAACAAAGCCTAAAATAGCATTGGGCAGAGAGACAGGAACGCAAATCATAGTGATCCAAAGTCCGACAAACTCATCCCAGACAATGCCCCCATGATCATGAACTCCAAGCTCATCGCTTGCTTTTTGGCAGATCACAATACCTGCGAGGGCGGCTAAGGTAATTATCGTGATATATCCCCAAAAAGGGAGATAGGTGGCGAAAATAAACCAAAAAGGTATTGCCGCTAAAGTTCCCATTGTTCCGGGAGCGATAGGGGATAGACCCGAGCCAAAACCTGATGCAAGAAACTGCCAAGGGGTTTTAATGGTGATTTTAGGCTTCATAACAAATCCTTTAAATATTATGCAAATAAGTGCATTTCATCAGTATCAGCCATGGCGTGGAGACTTTAAAGCTGATATTGATGACGTCGCCTGAAATGATGATTTCTTATGGTTTAAAGTAGTTTTCACGAATAAATTGAAGTTCATTGATCGATTCGCGAATATCATCTAAGGCAAGATGAGTATTTTGTTTTTCATAAGATTTTGCTTCGGGATACCAACGTTTAACAACCTCTTTAAAAGAGCTGACATCAATATTACGGTAGTGACAAAACTGATCAAGTGCCGGCATATATTTTTTTAAGAAACGACGATCGGTACCAATGCTATTGCCACATAGCGGGGATTTTCCGGTAGGAATCCATTGTTGCGCAAACTCAATTGTTGCATTCATTGCATCAAGCACAGAGACTTTACTATCACGAATGCGGGCGGTGAGTCCAGAATTTCCATGGGTTGTTTGACACCAATTATCCATCAGCGCAAGAATTTCCTCAGGCTGATAGATCGCAAGATTTGGGCCTTCCGCTAGTACGTTTAAGTCTTTATCCGTGATGATTGAGGCGATCTCTATAATATGATGAGTCTCTTCATCGAGTCCGGTCATCTCAAGATCTATCCAAAGGAGGTTACTGTCTACTTGCATTATGAGGCCTATATTATTGAAGAATAAAAATTATAAAAAGAGGGCTTTATCATACCATAGTGCCTGTTTTGAGTATATTGACAAGATGCTTATCTTGGTGTGAGGCAGGATAAATTATCGGAATAATTCAAGATATTGATATTTAAGGTTTTTAAAAATAGAGATCTGTATATAATGCGCAGATAAAAATAGTCATTAAATGAGTTTTTAAATCATAAAATTAATATTATACGTAAGAGGTTATCAGTGAGTAATCAACAAGAGATATTTCAGGCGCATAGAGGAAAACCTCAAAAGGCAAGTTTAACGTTCAATCCAGAGAAAACATACCTTCCCTTATCTGAAGCTAAAGAGCGAGCGTATGACTTTACGGTTGAGGAGCTGTTTTCTGAAGCATGGGCGCTTACCAAAGGCTTTAAGATGGATTTTTTCTTGGGTTTTTTGCTCTATTCCGTGATAGCTTCAGTGGTGATGATGGGGACTGTCATGCTGTTAGGGGTCATCTTTTTTTCGGTGATAGTGACCTATGCCGGAGGACTCGATAGCGCGAGTTTGATGGATCTGGAATATGCCTTAGCGTATGATCCGACACTTATTGGAATAATTATTCTGCTCTATTTAATCTATCTGGTAGTAGTGATGATGGTATCGTTTCCGATGAATGTGTTATCAATGGGCTTGATAGTGATGGGGCAAAAAAGAGCGAATGGTAGCAAAGTGGATGTTGTTGGTGATCTGTTTTCTCCGTTTAAGATTTTCTGGAAGCTGTTTTTAATTCAGCTGATCATTGCTATTCTTTATATCATGGGCTTTTTTCTGCTGATATTGCCAGGGATTTATATCTTAGTCGCTTCATTTTTGACGTTGTTTGTAGCTTTTGCCTATCCCAATAGTTCTATTTTTGAAGTGATTGGGGCATCGTGGAAGATGGTGAATAAGCGCTTTTTTAAGATTTTAGGGGTGCTGGTTTTACTCGGCATCATCAACTTTATTGCCATGATTCCTTTCGGTATTGGACTTATCTGGACCATGCCATTGAGCTATTTAGTATTATCCGTTTTATTTAAGCGTATTGTTGAGGTATCAGCCGAATCTTCCGAGTTTTCCATTGCAGGGAGCATTGAGAGTTTTTAATTAAAATATCAATGTGACGTATAGAGAATGGGGAAAACGAGGTGTTTTTTACGGATTTTCTGCTTGATCCTGAAACATGATTGTATCTAGCGTTTTCGATGAAGCTTGAAAAGCTGTCAACGTTATTTAGAACAACTCGTTCTTTCAGAAAAGCCCTATCAATATTATTGATAGGGCTTTGAATATTTAGCATCTAGTGTTTGCCGATTATAGATACCGGCAAGGGATAGATGTATCAGGAAAATATATCATTATCCGCGAATAAAGACTATTTCGCCGGTGACATCATTAGGTTTATATGCGTAACCTTCGAGATTGAATTTCTTCAATTCTACAAGATCTGTAATATTGTTTTCGCTAACAAAACGTGTCATTAAGCCACGAGCTTTTTTCGCATATACGCCAATCACTTTGTATTCACCATTGCTAAAATCTTTAAAGATCGGTGTGACAACACGAGCTTTTAATTTGTCCGTTTTAATCACTTTGAAATATTCATTCGATGCGAGGTTAATCACTACTTTTGCATCTAACTCATCAATGCGTGTATTAAGATATTCAGTGACAAGATCTCCCCAAAATTCATAGAGATTTTTTCCGCGATCTGTAGGAAGAGAGGTTCCCATTTCAAGACGATAAGGGGCAATTAAGTCAAGAGGTCTAACGGCACCATAAAGCCCAGATAGAATGGCTAAATGACGATTTAAAAATTCAACACAATGCTCGGGAAGATCGTAAGCAGATAATCCTTGATAAACATCTCCATTAAAAAGATAGAGCGCCGGCTTAGCATTTTGTGAGGTAAAAGGTGTCTGATATGCTTGGAATCGTTCTACGTTTTGCTCCGCAATGCGCTCAGAAACTTTCATTAAATTTTGAATCTCTTCGGCCGAGTAGTTTCGGAGAGTGTCAATGAGTGCTTGAGAATGTTCTAAAAGTTTTGGCTCTTCTAGGCTTGTAATGGGTGGTGGAGTATGTTCATCCAACATCTTTGCAGGAGATAGTAAAAACAGCATAATAATCCTCTTATTGTTGTTTTAGTGAATATTAGCAACGCCTGTGTTTATGATTCGTTGTAGGTTTACTGATAAAACGTTTTTTGTATTGTCTATTGATTAGTTTTATAAAAAAATGGCGGTAAGTACAAGTATGAATCATAAAGATTGTGTTCAGCGTCAGTTTTTTTGGGTAACATTTTGTTTTTTAGGCGCTGGTTCATGAAATGTCCCGTCAACCAGATTATCTCTTTTTGCCAAAAAGTAAAAGAAAAATAGCGCAATCGGGTAACTAATCAGAGTACTCACGAAAAGGTCAATGGGAAAATGCATTCCTAACCGCATACGACTAATCATCATCAATCCGGCCCATAACGTCATGATGATCATTGCTAAGATCGTTTTAGGATCTTTTTCTCGGGTAAGGAAGCCTACAATAATGAATGCCCACATCACAGCAAATATTGTATGCCCAGAGGGGAAAGAGTAGCCCGTCTCTTTTTGCCAATGCTTCTGTAACCATTTGGGCGTTTCTTGATCCTCTTGTAAAATCTCCTGAATGACAGTGCCACGATCTTTTCGCGAGAGCTCATAAAATGATTCGATCTGAACGCCTTCTTCTAGCATGTAACTCATATAAGGCCTTGGCTCTTCCCAAAGTGTTTTAATTGTACTCTTAATTACTTGGGTTGTTCCTTGTAGTAAAAAGACGCTCAGAAAAATGATAACCCAATGATGTTTTAGGAGCTTACAGCGCATACTGAGCCAGATCGATAAGATTAGCGAAGTGATCAGTGCAAAGTAAGGGGCTGATCCGGATTCTGTGATAATAAAAAGAATCAGATCAATAAATGTATATTGTTGCGCAGAATTCCAATGCCAGCCTGTTAACCACGTGACAATAGGGATGAGCAATAAACTGATAAAAACGATGCTGAGATTACGGACAAGGATTCGATAGTCATTCATAAGTGTTCGAGGGTTGTTGAGTTTAGTCAGGGAGAGTATCTTGAATAATCTGTCGGGCATTTTAAAATAGTTATTAAAAATATCTGTTGTAATGCACAACGTTAAGGGTGAAGAAGGGCGCTTTTAAAAGTATTTTAATTCAAATAAATGATCTAATGTCTTCGCCACCCCATCATTCAAATTGGTATCAATGATTCGGTTGGGAAAGTGCATTTTTAAGCGTTCTGCTGCATTGCCCATGACAAAAGGATGTGCAACCAATGAGAGAAGTTCAAAGTCATTGAGCTGGTCTCCAAATGCAACGCAGTGTTTCGGGTCAATATTTAAGGTATCTAAAACATGTTTGGCACCCACAGATTTGTTAATACCTTTAGGCATAATCTCAAGATAGGTGGGTGATGAAGTTGAAACTGATGCGCCTTCAAAGTAATCATAAGCTTCATCTAGATGGGTAATGAGCTCGGTTTCTGGAAGCACAAAGAGCGCTTTTGTCAGTGTTTCATTAACCCAGTCATGGTAAGGGTCTAGAATCTCGAAACGCTCGCCAGGGCATGTATAGTGATGGGGGATACCATCTTTAGTATAGATGATGTTGTTGTGGTAGAAAATGGGGGGGTATTCGATCTTTCCGGAGAAATCAAACACTCGCTCTAAAATTGGTTTGGGCAGCGTTGCTTCATGTAAGATTTGTTCACGTTTAAAGTCAAATACGCGAGCACCATTGTAGTTAATGATAAAATCCGTTCCCCCAATTGCTTTTGAGAAAGGAAGAGCGCCGGCAAAACTACGGCCTGTGCTAAAAATAATCTGAATGCCTTTCTGTTTGAGGACCATCAAAATTTCTTGGAGCGCGGGAGATAATGAGTTGTTATCATTGAGGCTTGTGCCATCTAAATCGAGAAAAAGCGCTTTAAAAGTCATGAAGTATCCCTTTAATTGATTGATTGCTCGTGCAGACTAGAACAGAGAGTATAGAGTGATTATGGATCAACGACAACCTCATGGCGATTCGAAAAAATGGGTTTTTTCTGCGAAATTTTGATTTTTTGCCCTGATTATAAAACTAATTTATCCCTTAAGTGATAAATGGATTATAATTATTGCAATGACAAGCCTGAATGATTCAGGGGTTATGATAAAATAGAGTCGGCTTTCTTGTAGCGAAGTGCTATAAACAATAAAGAACTCATCATGTATGAAGATAAGAACAAATAAGTGAGAATAAAAATGGCAAAAATGCAATCCCTCC
>JASLEF010000038.1 GCA_030151245.1 Ignatzschineria sp.
GGTTCAAATATATCTGTAATGACTCTATTTTTAAGAAGCGCGGCACGACGATCTTCTAAACGATTAGGGTTTCCTGCGGGTTGATTCACCATCGCTAGAATATCCCCCGTTCTCACATCGGCAACAATGACAGAGCCCGCAACAGCCTCATGCTTAATCATGCCTGTTTTTAACGCGCGATATGCGGAGATTTGAATACGGCGATCAATGGTTAATTTGAGATCTTGGCTCTCCCGATGATTCTCTAAATCGACAATTTCTCGACGTTCAATCACGCGCCCTTTTGCATCTTTTAAAATTCTCGTTCGCGTGCCATTACCTTTTAACCAATCTTGATAAGCAAGCTCAATCCCCTCGATTCCGTCATCATCAATGTCGGTAAATCCTAAGATATGTGAGGTAATCTCCGCATCAGGATAGTAACGTTTATATTCAATCTGATCATAAACTCCGGGAATATTGAGCGCCATCAAAGCCTTAGCTTCATGGGGAGGCAATTGTCTTTTTAACCAGTAAAAGCGAGACTTTTGTCTAGTCAAAACAAGTTGCTTAATCTCTTCTTCTGGACGTTGTAAGAAATAAGCGAGTTTCGGAAGCTCATGGAGATTCTGACTTAAAATACTAGGGTCAATCCAGATAGAACGAACTTCTGTAGAGAGGGCTATCGGCTCTCCATTTCGATCAAAAATTGTTCCGCGAATTGCCGGATTATTCATATGACGAACAAACCGATTATCTCCCTGTTCAAGGAGAAAATCGGTCATATAATATTGAAGATATAATGCACGAACGGCGACAGCGATAGCTATTAGACTAAAAACACCTAATACAAAATATCGTCGCCACTCACGCCATTTTCTTTTCGTAGGCTTTGATGAACTCTTCATCCGCGATGGATACTCTCTCTTGAAAATAGATGATCAGTAATGATTACTGAGCGTTAACGTTATGATCAAGACCAACATATTGTTGATCGGTATTTGCTTCAATCACATAGACTATCGCACTCTCATCTGGTACAACCATTCGCAATTGTTCTCGCGTTTCTTGGTCTAATAACGCTTCCGTGATTAACATGCTCTCTTCAAGCTGCAAGCGACCAAATTCTTCACGTAACACTGTATTTTCACGTTCGACTTGATCGATTTCATTCCAAAGTTTATAGCTTTCTTGAATCGTCATCGCACGATTAATACCTAAGAACACAACGGCCATCATCACGACTATTATTAAATTTTCTGTTCTCATAAAATCCTCTTAGCAACTCTTAAAATTGCACTTCTCGAACGTACGTTTTCACGACATTCTTCATCACTTGCTTTAATGGGTTTCCCCATTACCTTGAGTGCAGCATCACCTGCACTAATTAATACAGGAAGATCTGGATATAGATCCTTAACGGTCGATTGTTCTCTCATAAAATGTTTTACAATTCGATCCTCTAAAGAATGGAAGCTAATCACGGCTAACCGACCTTCATTCCCTAGTAGTTCAACAGCTTGAGATAAGGCTGACTCTAGCTGATCAAGCTCACCATTTACAGCGATTCTGATGGCTTGAAACACACGAGTTGCCGGATGGATTCTTCCTTCCTTAAATGGCATTGCATCACTAATGATGCTGGCTAACTCAAGCGTTGACGTAATTCGTTTCTCTTGCCGATACTCATCTATAGCTCTAGCAACTCTTCCTGAGAATCGTTCTTCTCCATAAGCTTTAAAAGCTCGAACCATCTCATCGACATCCGTTTCTGCGATCCACTCTTCAGCACTTACTGGCGCTGCTTGATCCATCCGCATATCAAGTGGCCCCTCTTTCATAAAGCTAAATCCACGCTCAGCTTCATCTAATTGGGGTGATGAAACACCGATATCCATTAAAATCCCATCGACATGTTCGACACCAAGCTCTCGAACAAGCGCTAACATATTTCCCATTTCTCCTCGAACAAATTTGAAATTAGGATATTGCGCAAAATGTTCAGCCGCATAAGCCTGTGCCGTTAAATCTCTATCGATACCAATAAGCAATCCATCTGGACTTAGATGTTGTAAAATTTCTCGCGAATGTCCCCCACGACCAAAGGTTGCATCAACATAAACACCTGAAGGTTGAATATTTAATGCTTCAATGGACTCATTTAAAAGTACTGAAATATGTTTATTTGGGATATTACTCACAATCATCCTTACGATTTAGCCTATTAGCGGAAATACTACACTCTTTATCAAAAACTTTCCACTTTTCACCACTTTTCTCCACCAATTTTATTTTTAAGCAAAAAAATAGAGGCCATATAGCCTCTATCTTCTTCAAAATTCTATTGAATTAGAAATAAATAACTTTATCTAAACAAGACCATCATAAAAAACAGATCTTCTGCAAAAAAACAGCTGCTATTCAGGATTATCAATAGCTATCAAGATTCTACTTACGACATTGATTGGGCAATAAACGTACTTCCACATTACCCCCTTTACACTTTAGCTGACCTCTTGTGAGGCTATCAATAGAATCAAATGAGAAAGAAAATGTTTTTAGATCATTATTAGCTAATAAATTATTAAAAAGCACTTCAAGATGATTATCGGGATATATCGTAATTGATCTTATATCCGGGGCTTTCTCTTTTAAAAACTGACTAGAAACAGTAATGGGAGATAACACCTTCTCTGTAGATAAATTTAAGGCAACTTCTGAAACAATGCCTTTCGCCTGATTTAATGCTGTTTCTATCTCTTTTTTCAAGATCATATCACGGACAACAATCCCCACCACTCCGATAATCAGTAGTAGTAAAATACCCGTAATAGTAATCTCTGGCTTAATTCGACGTAAGAAAAATTCTTGCACGCTATAATCTCTGCTCTACAGACTCAAATGAAGCCTTGATTATACCATAGCGCAGAAATAATAGAGCGTTCTGATATTGAAATTTTCCAGCATGAAATTAGGCCTACTTCTCTTAGTGACATCCCGAAGGTAAGTCATTCTCAGAGATATTATTTCCTTGACACGTCCAGCGAATAACGCCTCCATTTTCAGCAACACTCGCCGTTAAAGTTAACTCAACATCCTCCCCTTCATTAGCACCTACCACCTCATCAGAATCGTAGACAACGGTAATTACGGCTCCACTGACTGAAATGGACTCAACACTACTTCCTTTATAATCTGTCGGCGCCCCTATTTTTAAATCACTATGAGCATCTGTTTCACTTGGCCATTGATTATTCAATGTATAGTAAACCTCCATATCTAACTGAATACCACTAGAGAGCGTTAATCCTTCTGTTATTTTTGCGCTTTGCATATAGCTACGATAAATAGGAACTGCAATCATGCTAATAACCGCTACTAATGCTAATACAATCAAAAGCTCCATTAATGTAAATCCCGACTCCACTCTTAATGAGCGCTCTCTTGAACGATACCTCTCATTTAAAACATTCCATAATAAAAAATTCTTTAACATTTCATCAATCTCCTTACGCTTTAAAAACCATCACAATGGTCGAATCATCTATGAACCCTTCATCTATTGATCCTTAGACTGTCGATTCTTAAAGTTAGTACAACTCCAAAAAATATTGCTATCCTCCTCTATTGAAAGCATTAAAAGGAAGAAATCACAGATCGCCCATAAATTTTGCTATGATATTCTAAAATTATTTTCTAGTACGGCATCCTATTGCCTTCTTCTGACAATCTACGAGAATGAGTCATTATGAAAAAAACTTATCAAGGACTACTGCTTATTGCGATGACAATTGTGATCACCGCTTGCGCAAGCTCAACACAGGCAGGCTTAACCGGCGTCAGCCGCTCTCAATTACAGATTATTTCATCCGAGGAGATGAATGAGAGCTCAAAGCAACACTATTCAGGCGTCATCAACAAAGCTAAAAGCGAGGGCGTCATTGATAAATCTTCACGAACAGCTAAACGTGTCAATACGATTTTCCATCGCTTAGTCCCGCATACTAAAAATTTCCGACCGGATGCTGATCAATTTGAGTGGGAGATCAATGTCATTAGAAGCAATGAGTTAAATGCTTTCGCAATGCCGGGTGGAAAGATGGTGGTTTATAGTGGAATTGTAGAGCGCTTAACATTATCAGACGACGAGATTGCTGCGATTGTCGGCCATGAAATGGCACATGTATTACGTGAGCATAGCCGAGAAAAAGTTTCCCAACAACTACTGAAATCATCAGGGATATCGATAGTTTCAGCCGCATTAGGTCTTGGCAATGCAGGAGACTCACTCCTACAACAAGCCGGTGATGTCGCCTTCTCTCTCCCCTTTTCAAGAACAATGGAAAGTGAAGCAGACACCATTGGTCTAGAACTCATGGCTCTTGCAGGCTATGATCCGAATGCTGCGGTAACGTTATGGCAAAAAATGGCAAAAGCCTCCGGAAATAGTGGAAGCTCAATCCTCTCAACTCACCCCTCAGGACCGGAAAGAATTTCAAACCTACAATCTCAAGTCCCTAAAGTCATTCATCTTTATCGTTAGAATGACCTTCATCGACAATAACATCCGTTTGAAATCTTCTTAAAAGCACTGTTAAAAGCAGGAATAGAACTCAAGAGAAATTTTCCTATTTTCTCGTCTATCCACCCATAGTAAGACAGAGATTCTAAGAGCGAAAGGATAATAACATATCAGGTTAAACAGATCGATTTAAAGGGATTAGCTTAAAGAGATCAACTTAAAAAAAGCAAATCATAAAAAAATCTAGTAGAGATCTCTACTAGATTTTTTGACACTCAGAGAAAAATAGTTCCTATTTTAACTCGATAACATTCATCCTCGATGATAAATCATCTCCATCAACCCCAAAACGCAACAAACCATGCTTCTAGCGCCCAATCTGTGCGAGTCTGCGCTTGCCGCAAACGATCAATTTCTACCAACTTCTCATATTGAGTTAAACGCAACGTCTCGGGAAGATCCTCTAAAATCGCAAAAATAGAGGCTAAATTTGAAAATTGCATTTTCAGCTCCTCCTTAAAAGAAGCCGTTAACAAAAAGAAAAGATAACTAAAACTTAATGCCTCGGACTCTAGGAGTATGGCAACGCCCTTGCCAGGTTGGAGCTCTCCTGCGAATAGATCATGAATCGTCTGCAACAAAACGCCTCGTTTCTCTAAATACCCATGATCCAAATAAGATAAGGCTTTAAAAGGCGCTTCAAATGAGATCGCTAATAATAATCTCAATAGATCGCTACTGACTTCTAATCCTCTTTCTGCCGCAATATTTTGCAAATAGCGCAATGCCTCATCACTTGTGGGAGGTTTTACAAAATAACTTTGACAGCGACTTCTCACCGTAATGGGAAGCTTTTCAATACTGCTACTTTCTAAAATAAAACAAAAATCTGTAGGGGGTTCTTCTAGTACTTTCAACAGGCTATTCGCCGCATTAAGATTCATTCGATCAGCATGTTTAATAATGACGACCTTCTTCCCTGTTTCCGGCGTAAGGCGTGAAAACTGCTGAATATTGCGAATTTCATCAACTTTTATCTCACCCTCTCCCTTAATCTCGTAAAGATCTGGGTGAAAGCCTGATGCCAACCATCGACAACTTTGGCAATGACCACAAGGAAGATCATCCTCTAACTGTCGACATAACACGCCTGCGACTAAACTGTCCGCTAATAGCACCTTCCCAACACCCTCTTTACCATATAGCATCAAGGCATGTGGAGGAGTCTCCCCATTTAGTCGAGCTAAAATCTCCCGATAATCCTGCTGAAGCCATGGGATATCTTTAAATTCAATAGGCAAAGGTTTATCTTGCATAGTGATCGATTAACTCTCCTAAGCGCTGGTAGATTGAACGTGATACCTCATCTATCGATTGCATCGCATCCACCCTAAAAAATTGCGAGCCTCTCTCTTTCGATAATGCTTTAAAGCCGGAAGAGACCGCCTCAAAAAATGCCAAGTTCTCCACTTCAAAGCGATCTTTCTCGCCACGACTCTGAACGCGTTTCATCCCCTCAACAATCGGAATATCAAACCAAAATGTGCAATCAGGACGAAGTGCTCCTTGAACCAAAGACTCTAGACTGGAGATCTTTTCCAACGCAATTCCGCGAGCATATCCTTGATAGGCATAACTAGACTCAGTAAATCGATCACAAAGCACCCATTTCCCAACGTTAATCGCTGGAAGAATAACCTTATCTAGATGTTCTGCCCGAGCTGCAAACATTAAGAGCAACTCGGTAACTTGCGCCATATCATCTTGCAATAACAAACCTCGGATTTTCTCACCTAATGCGGTTCCCCCAGGCTCCCTTGTTGTCACAACTTCAAAGCCTTTCGACTCTAAATAGCTTTTCACTCGAGAAATTTGCGTGGTCTTCCCGGCACCTTCTGTTCCTTCAAAAGTAATAAAAACCCCTTTTGAATGATCATCCTCTTTCATGATACTTCGCCCTTATTGCTTATTGCCCATTACGTTCACGACGTCGATACTCTCGAACCGCCTTATTATGCTCCTCTAAAGTCGCCGAAAAGACATGTTCTCCAGAACCATCTCCTTTCGCGACAAAATAGAGTGTTTTCCCCTCTTTAGGGTCAATCGCCGCAAATATCGCCTCGCGACTAGGCATGGCAATAGGCGTCGGAGGAAGCCCGCTTCTCGTATAAGTGTTATAAGGGGTATCACGCTGCAAGTCACTCTGATAAATTTTACCGCGATAGCTATCCCCAAGACCATAAATAACCGTTGGATCTGTCTGTAACCGCATCCCTTTTTGTAAACGACGGGTAAAGACCCCAGCGATTTCAGGGCGCTCACTAGCAACACCACTCTCTTTTTCAATAATAGATGCTAGTGTTAATAGCTCCCGTTTATTCTTAATCGGTAAATGAGGTTGACGCTTTTCCCACGCCTCATCGACAACTTTAGTCATTGCAGCATAACTACGCTTTAAGAGATCAGCATCTGAATAACTCTTAGGAAAAAAATAAGTATCCGGAAGGAAATAGCCCTCGAAAGGCTCACCCTCTAAATCAAGTGCCGTCATCACCTCCTCATTCGTTAAACCCTTTAAGGTCTGATTGAGATGAGGTGATTTCTCTAAAGCTTGGCGTAATTGAGAGAAATTCCAGCCTTCAATAATGGTAAAGTTATACTGCAATACCCGCCCACTTGTGATGATCGCTAATAGATCATCAGGATATAATGTCGGCTGCAGCGAATACTCTCCCACCTTTAACTTACCAGCATCCCCAGTAAATCTAGCGTACCACTTAAAATAGAGTGCATTACGAATGATGTTTTTACCCCTTAATAAGGTCACGACATCATCAATATTCATTCCTGGCGTAATCTCTAAAACAACTCCCTTTTCAGGAAGATTGACAGGGGTCTTCAAGAAGCTTTCAACATCTTTAGATACCACAAAAAAACCGCCTAAAAGCAGCATCAAAAAGATAATGACACTCACTTTTGACAAAAGGTAACGAAAAAATGTATGAATTATTTTACCGATAAGTCTCAATGGGAACCTCTTAATCTAACTTTCTAAAGATTAAACTACCATTGGTTCCACCAAATCCAAATGAATTTGATAGCACAACATTCAATGTCGCGGGTCTTGCCTCTTTTCCAACAATATTAAAGTTTGCCGTTTCTGGTTCTGGATTATCTAAATTGATAGTCGGCGGAATAATTTGATCTCGAAGCGCTAAAATAGAAAATACAGCTTCAATCCCTCCTGCAGCGCCTAACAAATGTCCTGTCATTGACTTTGTAGAGCTGATTGCCACATCTTTAGTCGCCTCTTTGAAAGTTGATTTGACAGCCTCTAACTCCATCAAATCACCTACCGGCGTTGAGGTACCATGAGCATTAATATAATCAATTTCACTCGCCTCAATCCCGGCATCTTTAATGGCGGCATTCATACATAATGAAGCACCCTCTCCATCTGGCGAAGGACTTGTAATATGATACGCATCAGAACTCATGCCAAAACCAATCAGTTCACAATAGATATGTGCTCCGCGAGCTTTCGCGTGCTCATAATCTTCTAGCACAATCACCCCCGCACCATCTCCTAAAAGGAATCCATCACGATCGACATCCCAGGGTCTAGATGCTTTTTCAGGATCATCATTACGACGAGATAATGCTCTTGCAGCAGCAAATCCGGCAACGCCTAATGGGGTTGTTGCCATTTCAGCGCCCCCTGCAAGCATCACATCAGCATCACCATGCTCAATCAAGCGCGCAGCTAAACCGATAGAATGCGTTGCTGAAGCACACGCTGTTACTGCGGCAATATTAGGTCCTTTCAATCCAGTAATAATCGATAATTGTCCAGATACCATATTCACAATTGAGCCAGGCACAAAAAAGGGACTTACCTTGCTCGGACCACGATCTCGTAACGTCGAATGATTCTCTTCAATCCCCGGTAAGCCACCGATACCCGATCCCACCATGGCGCCGACTCTCGAAGCATTATCATCATTAATTTCAAGCCCCGAGTCTTTTAAGGCATCTAATCCTGCCGCAATTCCATACTGAATGAATAGATTCATTCGTCTTGCATCTCTAGGAGAAATATATTGTGAAATATCAAAATCTTTTACAGGAGCAGAAAATGTTACAGGAGATTCACTCGCATCAAACATTGTAATCGGTGCAGCACCGCTTTTTCCCGCTAAAATATTTTTCCAAGACTCTTCAAAATTATTTCCCACAGGTGTCACGGCACCAAGCCCTGTAACTACCACTCGACGTTTCATTTAAAAACTCCCTTTATGCATCTGTTTAAATATCATATCGAAATAAAAAAAGCGACTGTGTAGAGCTTAAAATAAGTCCTAAACAGTCGCTTCTATTTACAATGTATAAACTTGATGATTAATATTCACTTCAAAGAATTGAGTTATATTAAAGCTATCAGTTCAATACGTTGTAGATCAACTATTATAAGTTAGCATTAACGTAGTCGATAGCCTGCTGAACTGTAGTAATTTTTTCTGCTTCTTCATCTGGAATATCGCAGTCAAATTCTTCTTCAAGAGCCATTACTAACTCAACAGTATCAAGTGAATCTGCACCTAAATCGTCAACGAA
>JASLEF010000058.1 GCA_030151245.1 Ignatzschineria sp.
ATAATAGGATTCCATTGACTCCTGCACGGATTCCAAGAATCAATAAAATTATCAAAATTAAACGCGTAAAGAATATATTAGAGACCTTCGCTCGGAATTTGATGCCCATCCATAGAAAGAAAAGAGAGAAAAAAGTGATGACAGCTAGTGTGAGTAATTCATCACTAGGTAGGGCAAAGATCGCAGATTTCAGCATCCAGAATTGAACAACTTTCCCTGTTAAATAAGCCAGGTTTCCTGCTTTTATAATTTCTTTTGTACTTTTATCTGTCGAAAGAAGGTATATCATCAGAAGAGGTGCCATTGCATTGGTCGCATTACCGATCAACCCCGCAAGCGATCCAAAAAGCACTAATGTAAAAGTATTTATAGGAATCCGCCAGTGAATGCCTATAAAGGTCGTAATCACATAGAATAAAATAATGAAAGAGAGTAGAAAGTAGAGATAAACAATATCTAAAAATAAGAGTAGTTTAACGCCAAAGTAACCGCCGATAATTATAGATACAATTAATAGCCAATATTGCTGAATGTAATAGCGTAACTCTTGAGAAAAAGAACGCTCATTTTGACTTAGGAGAATAATAAGATTAATCAGTAGTGATGGAAGTAGCGCGATAATAATCGCTTCCTCAAAAGAGGTCATGTTAGCTAATACACTTGTGGTGATCATCGGGAATCCCAATCCTGTTAAGCCATGTAATAAGGCGGCAAAAGAGAAGAGAATCGTGATAAAAACAGTTTGTGCGGTCATAAAATTTTTTTACATAAAGATGGATCATAAGAGTGAAGCAGATGAATAAACATAGACATAGATCAAGTTTCTTGTGTAGAATGATCAAGGTTTCTCTTTTGAGAGAAATTTAAGAATCTTTAGAAACTAGAGAAAGTCGGATCAACCGAAGAAGTTATAATGAGCATCTAGCAGAAGCAAGATGAATTGCAACAAAGCGACGGTTTTATGATATCTATCACTCATCAATATATATGATTGTCAGATAGATGAAACTATTAAAGCGTAATGGATGACGTTGTGGTATCTAAAATGATGCCTTAGGAAGAGATTGATGACACTTTATGAAAAAATTGCTAATCAAATTAGTGAGATGATTCATACGGGCGTTTTGAAGCAGAGTGAAAAACTTCCCTCTCTTCGTAAAGCGAGCCAAATTTATGGCGTAAGCCCGGCAACAGTGCAGCAAGCCTACTTTCTTCTCGAGACGCAAGGCGTTATTTATGCGAAAGAACGATCAGGTTTTTATATTAATCCAGCCTTTAAAACGATTGAAACAGCATCTAAGCCTATGGCTAAATTCTCCCAAGATGCAGTTGATTTTGTTGAAGATCTATTACAAAACCATTCATTATCGCCACATCCTTATGCATCATCGTTTTCAGAAACATCGAATGCTATCATCGCTAAGCCGATTAAAGAACAAAATATTGAAATGAGTGATTTTATTTTTTCGATATTAGAGAGTCACAAAGATAGCTCACATATCCCTTTTGGCTCTGCATTCCCTAGTCCTGAATTATTTCCAATTAATCATCTAACAGATAGTATGGCGAAATCACTAACCGGATTAACGCAAGGTTTTGATGAATTGATATCAGATATGCCTGGGGGATCACGGGAATTAGCAAGACAGATTGAATTGCGTTACCGGTTAAATGGGCTAAAAATTGAGCGTGAGGAGCTAGTCATTACCAGTGGTGCCATGGAGGCGCTCAGTTTATCACTACAAGCTACCACTCGTCCCGGAGATTTGGTGGCAATTGAGGCCCCTTGTTTTTATGCGACACTACAGATCTTAGAGCGCCTACAACTGAAAGCAGTGGAAATTCCAGTGGATGTTAATCGGGGGATAGATATTGATTATCTGGGTGATACCCTTAAAAACCATAAGGTTAAGGCGATTGTTTTAATGACAAAATATCAAAATCCCACGGGTTGTACGATGCCTAAAGAGAGCTTGGTAGCGCTCTACGATTTAGTGAAGCTTCATCAAGTTCCTGTCATCGTTGATGATGTTTATTCAGAAGTATATTATGGCGCCGAACTGCCTGATTACCTAAAAGCGCTTGATGATGAAGGTTTAATTCTTCATTGTGATTCTTTCTGTAAGTCATTAGCGCCAGGATTTAGGGTCGGTTGGGTGGCTGCCGGGCGATACGCAAAGCAGATTGAGCGTTTAAAATTAATGACAACCATCTCCCCTTCGGTACCCTCACAATTAGCAATTAGCCACTATTTGACCCACCGACATTATGATCGTCATCTTGTGCGTCTTAGAGCTGAATTACAGAAATCCCAAGAGAAAATGTTGACGGCTATTACCCAGTTTTTTCCTAAAGAGATTAAAGCGACGGCTCCTAAGGGCGGATATTTCCTTTGGGTCGAGTTACCGAAAGAGATTGATGCATTAGAGTTATATCGTCGGGCTTTAGCGAATAAGATAAGCATTGCACCTGGACCGATTTTTTCAGCATCACAAGCATTTCGTCATCATATTCGATTGAATTATGGGTTGAAATGGAGTTCTCAATTAGATCAGGCGATAGCAACATTGGGACAACTGATCGAAGTATTATGGTCTGAGGCAGGTCATCCCCCTTCTATTCATTAAAATTTATTCGATGATGTCATCCTTAGAATAGATAGATGATACAACGAATTTTGAAGAGAGGAGAGCCTGATTAATCAGACTGCGACAATGTTCCCTAAATTCTTCCGGGGACTTATTTCGATTGATCTCCTTTTTTCGAAAACCTCAGGTCTGTTGAATATTTAAAAATTAATCACTTTTTTTTACTGAAAGCATATTGATTTTGACGGTTATCAGGAATGTCAATTATGTTATTTACATATCGCAGGTGACATGCCAATGTTCAACAGAATCTAGTTAAAAATGCAAAGTGGAATCAAATTTTTTGATTTAGGTCTCTCAGTTACTGCATATATGTCCGATATTCATCCTATTTCTCTTCATGATTCTTCTTTTATCGCTTCAGTAATACTCTGGAAGTTTCTGTAAATACAGAAACTTCTTTTAATTCTGTAAATCTGTACTAGTTTCTTGTGTGTAACTGCACCTGTTTTTTGATTTAGGTCATTGTTAGAGTGTCGACAATGATTATATTAATTAACTTAGGAGCTCTAAAATGTTTGGAGTTGAAGCGCTAGATCTGGCGCGTATACAGTTTGCCTTTACGGTATCCTTTCATATTATTTTCCCGGCAATTACAATTGGTCTTGCCTCATATCTTGCAGTTATTCATTATTTGTGGCTTAAAACTGATAAAGAAAAATATGAAAAAATCTATAAATTCTGGAGCAAGATTTTTGCAGTAAACTTTGGAATGGGTGTTGTTTCTGGAGTAGTGATGGCTTTTCAGTTTGGAACGCACTGGAGTGAATTTTCTCGCTTTGCAGGGGGAATTACCGGACCTCTATTAACCTATGAAGTTACAACAGCTTTCTTTTTAGAGGCAGGGTTTCTTGGGGTGATGCTTTTTGGAGAGAATCGTGTCGGTAGAAAGACTCATTTCTTTGCCACCTGTATGGTAGCGCTGGGAACTTTCTTATCGATGTTCTGGATACTTTCATCAAATAGCTGGATGCAAACACCGGCCGGTTATGAAATCATTGATAATCGTGTCGTGCCAGTGGATTGGTTTGCAGTTGTTTTCAATCCCTCTTTTCCCTATCGTTTAGTGCATATGGGATTAGCTGTTTTTGTCACAACAGCGCTTTTTGTAGGATCCGTTGCGGCATGGCATCTTCGTAAGGGGAGTCAAAATCCTGAGTATAAAAAGATGTTCTCTATGTCGATGTGGTTCTTAGTCGTGACGATTCCTTTGCAAATTTTTGCAGGCGACTTACATGGTCTTAATACTTTAAAACATCAGCCGATGAAAATTGCAGCGATGGAAGGTCACTGGACAAATAAAGGCTACGGAGCAACGCCTTTAGTGCTCTTTGC
>JASLEF010000064.1 GCA_030151245.1 Ignatzschineria sp.
AATTCACATAAAACAAAATACTAAAGTATTGGCAAACACTACCACCGATAACAAATAGATGCCAAATACCATGGGCATGCTTTACCTTTTCATCTAATAAAAAGAAAATAACCCCCAACGTATAGACTACACCGCCCATTACCAGCCAGAAAATCCCCTCTGAAGAGAGGGATAATGCTAGCGGCTTCGCGGCAATGATAATCAACCAGCCCATGATTAAATAGATCGCCATCGAAAAAACCTGTGTGCGCCGTCCAATCCATATCTCTTGAATAATCCCTATCAAACACAAGCCCCAGGAAACACCAAATAAAGACCAGCCCCAACCACCATTTAGCGATACTAATGTGTAAGGTGTATAACTTGCGGCAATCAGAATATAGATTGCGCAATGATCAAGTACCTGAAAGCGATCTTTCCAGCGCCCCGGAGAAATACTATGATAAAGTGTTGAAACGACATATAAAATAAAAAGTGCCGCGCCGTAAATCGACACACTCACAATCTTCCATGCATCCTGATAAAGACTTGAGTGAACAATCAGAAAGACCATCCCTCCTAGGGCTAATAGCGCTCCCAACAGATGGGTATAAATATTAAACTTTTCACCATGTGGCATTCAAAATCCTTCTACTGATGGATCAGTATGGTTTTATAAAAATTTATCTTATCATGTCATTCAATCAATGAATAATTAAGCTCCCCATGCTTTTTTCCGCTATTGTATAATGTTGAAATCAATTAAAAATTACCTTATTCATCTGTTTATGGAGTGAAAAATGCGTAAACGAACCACACAAGTGAATCTCGAAAACTTTCGTAAAAAACCAAAATCTTTCCGTCTAAAACCGCTTGCAGCGATTGTCGCATCTGCCTTCATTCTTACTGCATGTGGTAGCGATAAAGATGCGCAATTAGAAGAAGTCACCATGTATCGTAACGTTGAAGAATGTATTCGTTATAATCCAAGCGATGATGCAAAAACGCTCTGTGAAACAACTTTTGCGCAAGCACAACAAGAAGCGCTCGATACAGCACCTCGTTTTGCAACACGCGAAGATTGCGTGGCAGAATTTGGGGAGTCAGGTTGCCAAGTTGCCCCTATTGATCAAAATAACGCACAGGCTCAACAATCAAGTGGAAGCTTCTGGATGCCATTAATGGCGGGGTTCCTATTTGGTAAAATGATGAGTGGTTTCAATGCTCATAAACCCCTTTATTCTCCACAAAGTGGTCCTAATCAAGGAAAATTCTACGGAGCAGATGGAAAGAACTTTGGCAATATGACGCCGGGAAGTAAAACAAAAGTTAACCCTTCAGATCTTAAACCTGGTCCAAAAGGTCAAACCATGCGTCGTGGAGGATTTGGACAGATGGTCTCAAAGCAAGCGTCTGCGGCATCCTCAACTACAAAATCTGCAACAGGATCTCAAAATACACAACGTCGCAGCATGGGTGGTTAATTCATGAAACGAGTGGCAATTACGGAACGTCCAAATTGGCAAGCTCTAGCAGAAGAGTATGGTTTTAACTTTCACACCATGTATGGTGAGCGTTATTGGTGCGAGGACTTTTACTATCAATTTGGACTTAAAGAGATCGAGCTTATTGAAGATGCAACGGAAGAGCTTCATCAAATGGCATTAAAAGCGGTTGATCGCGTCGTTAAAAGTGAAAAACTTCTCGAAAAATTCCAAATTCCCCCTCAAAGCTGGCGTTTTATTAGAGAATCTTGGAACCGGGAAGAACCCTCCCTTTATGGACGTTTTGATTTTGCCTATGATGGTGCGGGCAATCTTAAAATGCTCGAGTATAATGCGGATACACCTACATCCCTATACGAGAGTGCGTTCTTCCAATGGCTCTGGCTGGAAGAGCAAATTGAAGCAAAAAATTTGCCGATGATTGCCGATCAGTTTAATAGCATTCAGGAACAGCTCATTTCTCGTTTTGGAGATCTTCGAGCCTATCATGAGATCGATCAACTCCACTTTAGTTGCTGCGAAGATAGTGAAGAAGATCGGGGAACCGTTGAATACCTTGAAGATTGTGCTAAGGAAGCGGGGTTAGATACGAAATTCCTCTATATCGAAGAAATCGGCATTAATAGTGATCTTGAATATACCGATATGGAAGATGAGCCTATCAAGGCGATCTTTAAACTCTATCCATGGGAGTTTATGCTCGGCGAAGATTTTGCTAGCTATCTTGATATGGGGAAAACCCGTTGGTTAGAACCTGCATGGAAAGCGATTCTCTCCAATAAAGCACTATTACCGCTTTTATGGGAAATGTTTCCAGATCATCAATACCTTCTTCCCGCCTATTTCTCCGATGATAAGAAGGCTCGCACACTCTCAGCCTATGTGAAAAAGCCCCTATTCTCACGAGAAGGGGCCAATGTTGAGATTATCACAGATGGCAAAATATTAGAGAGCGCAGATGGTCCTTACGGCATTGAAGGTTCCATCATCCAAGAATATGTAGAATTACCCATATTTGATGGCAATCACGTTGTTGTGGGAAGCTGGATTGTCGGGAATACTGCTTGTGGTCTCAATATTCGAGAAGACCACTCACGTATCACCCAAGATCTGTCTCGCTTTTATCCGCATGCCATTATTGGTTAAACTAAGCGAATCAACCCCTTTAATTTATAAAGAAAAGAAACCCCAATAATCATATCGTTATTGGGGCTTTTTTCATCTCCTCTTTTACACAGAGGTTCTATACTTCTTTTTTATTGATCATGAAATTAGTTTAAGGTTATTAGTTGAAAGTCATTGGTTTAAAATTATTTTATTCAAAATTCTTTTAAAAACGCGCAAATGGTAAGAAAGAAATTTTGCAGATTGTTATCAGGGGCCCGCCGGCAGTTATTGCTGATATTTTAAAGCCACATAACAATCTCATTTTAAGGTTAAAACGTCTGATAAAAAGTCATTTGAATAGTCATTACAAGAATAAGATCTTGAAAAAACTTGAAAAACAAGACTTTGACAGATATTAGCTACCGCCATTTTTAATGGCCTCTAGGTTACAACAATCGTAAAGGTGATCACACTCTTTAAACGTCTACCATCGCAATCTTAAAGGTAGTACATATAATTCCCTTCTTCACCCTGCGCCTCTAACGAAATATCTGCTAATGTAATACTTGTTAACATTTTCTCAAGCCCTTCTTTCATAGGGGTATAGACCATTTCCACTAAGGCACGCTCAATATTTTGTGAGGTTTTATCAACAGTTGCATCATTTTCCGAAAAAAGCCCCTGCTCTACTGAGTGAAGAATATCATAAAGAGTGATCTCTTTTGGTGCTCTTGTGAGATAATAACCCCCTTGAGAACCTTTAATAGAGCCTACAACTTCCCCTCGTCTCAATTCTGAGAAAATTCGTTCTAAATAAATTTTAGAAATCTCAAGCTCGTCTGCAATCTCAAGCACCGTAATTGTTGGCTGAGATTCATGTACAAGCGCCATTTTAACAAGTGAGGCGAGCGCATAACGAGATTTTGCAGATAGTTTCATAGATCCCTCTCTGAATATTTAATTGACAACTATTTCCTAATCCTGATAATGTTACCATATTCGGATTAAACATATATTAAAGGTATGCTTATTTTTCGTCAATACTTTTAGGCTATTAATGTTACACAAGGAAATAATTATGGCGACTATTTATGAAAGTTTAACAGATCTCATCGGTAAAACCCCACTTTTGAAGTTAAACCGTTTTTCAAAAGCGCAAGGATTAGAGACTCCTCTCATTGCAAAATTAGAATATCTTAATCCCGCCGGCAGTGTAAAAGATCGTATCGCTTATGCAATGATTGATACAGCAGAAAAAGCAGGCATCCTAAAAAAAGGGGCAACCATTATCGAACCGACAAGTGGAAATACCGGTATTGGTCTAGCCTCAGTAGCTGCAGCAAAAGGTTACCGCATTATCCTTACAATGCCAGAAACAATGAGTATTGAACGCCGCAATCTCTTAAAAGCTTATGGGGCTGAATTAGTACTCACTGAAGGTGCTAAAGGCATGAAGGGTGCGATTGCGAAAGCTGATGAGCTTGCTAAAGAAATCGAAGGTGGTGTGATTCTAGGTCAGTTCGTAAACCCTGCCAACCCTCAAGTCCATAAAGAGACAACAGGACCTGAAATCTGGGAAGATACCGAGGGTAAAGTAGATATTGTTATTGCTGGAATTGGTACGGGAGGAACCATTACCGGGATTGGTGCTTATCTCAAAGAGAAAAATCCCCATATCCAAATTATCGCGGTAGAACCTGAGGGCTCACCTATGCTATCGCAAGGTACAGCAGGTCCTCATAAGATCCAAGGGATTGGCGCAGGATTTGTCCCTGAAACTTTAGATACCAAAATCTATGATGAAGTCATCGCTGTTTCAGATGTCGGAGCATTTGAGCTTGCGAAAGTTGTAGCTGGCACAGAAGGATTACTCGTCGGCATCTCTTCAAGCGCTGCTGTAAAGGCTGCCGTTGAAGTTGCTCAGCGTCCAGAAAACAAGGGAAAAAATATCGTTGTCATCTTCCCTGATAGCGGTGAAAAATATCTTTCTACGCCACTATTTGAAAAAGAATAATTCGTCCCCATATAGTATTCAAGGCGTTTATTCCTCCTCCTTTTAAACGCTGTGAGTTCGCCCAATTAGAGCATATTTCTGGTTGGGCTTTTTTTATTCTGATAGTTTCTCATCAAAAAATCCAAGAAATGATACAGTTAGCGATTTCTATCGGGCTACTTCACCTCATTAAAGCGAACGTCTTTCAACACTCTTTGACTCAATAGCGCTAACTTAAACCATACCTGATCCTTACTCGATCCCCTCAACTCTTTCCGATTCCCCCTAAAGAATATCAGTGATTCATAACCATGATAGATAGGGATTTCCAAAATAGCGAAGACGTAAAAAAGCCCCGAGTAACTACTCAGGGCTTTTAAATATGGCGGAGGTGGTGGGATTCGAACTCACGAACGGTTTAACCCGTTGCCGGTTTTCAAGACCGGTGCCTTCAACCACTCGGCCACACCTCCTAGTGAAGAAAGGATATTATAGTGTAATCTTTTTTCTTCGCAACTATTTTTGCAAAAAAGGGATTCCCCTGAAATCTCTTCACATAAAATATTCTAAAATAATCATTCGCCCTATGAGCCCTTCAAATATCATTGCCGATTATCGACACAATAAGTACCTCATATCTTCATATCTCTAAAATAAAAAAGAGCCTCTCCATTATGACTTCAACATTAATATCCGCATCATTTTCACAATTAACGACACAACAACTCTACGCGATTCTACAATTACGTAACCAAGTTTTTATCGTCGAACAGAATTGCCCTTATTTAGATATTGATTCCCTAGATCAAACGTCACATCATCTTTGGCTTCACAATGAGCAGCAACAAATCATGGCCTATTTAAGAATTCTTCCTAAAACTGAGCAACGTCAACGATTAATGATCGGTCGAGTGATTGTCAGCCCTCAATTTCGCCAACAAGGGTTTGCAAAAATACTATTACAAGAGGCTTTCAACTGGGTTCAACAACATTGGGGAGATCTACCGATAGAAATTAGCGCACAATCGTATCTCTTAAATTTTTACGCAAGCTTAGGCTTTAAACCTATCTCAGAAACCTATTTGGAAGATGGTATTGAGCATTTAGATATGCTGAAAACCGAGTATTTAAATGGATAGATCCCAAACAGAAAAAAGCCCTAAGCATTGCTTAGGGCTTTTAAATATGGCGGAGGTGGTGGGATTCGAACTCACGAACGGTTTAACCCGTTGCCGGTTTTCAAGACCGGTGCCTTCAACCACTCGGCCACACCTCCTAGTTGAGAAAGGTCATTATAGTGAAAACAAAATGTGTTGCAACTATTTTTTCGGCCTTTCTCTACTTTTGATTGCTAATTAATCAATTGTCACAATACGCAGACAGTTTGTTCCACCTTGTTGGAAGTTGAATGACCCGAATGTCACAATAATTCGGTCGCCTGTCTCCACTGCATTATTCGCTTTTAAAACGCTGACAACTTGACGCTGGATTTCATCATCTGGCGAAGGTTTAAAATCATAAAAAATAGGTTTAACCCCTCGACAAATAGTTAAGCGACCGCAAGTATCTTGATTTCGAGTAATTCCATAAATAGGCAATCCTGTCGAAACTCTACTCATTAATAGTGCCGTTGTTCCTGTTTCTGTTAAGCAAGCGACAGCTTTAATATCAAAGTGATTCGCAAGCACAATAGAGGACATCGCAATCGCTTCATCCGTACGCTCAAATTTAAAGGGCTCTTCACGTAATGAATATCCGCCTTGTGACCCTAAAGTGCGATCTACCTCGCTCTCAGCCCCAATACAGATTTCAGCCATAGATTGAACAGTTTTAACGGGATATTTACCGACGGCAGTTTCTGCAGAAAGCATCACCGCATCCGTGCCATCTAATACAGAGTTTGCAACGTCCATAACTTCAGCACGTGTAGGTGATTGATGTTCAATCATCGATTCCATCATCTGTGTTGCCGTAATGACAGCCTTATCTAATTGTCTTGCACGATGAATAAAACGTTTTTGTACCCCAACGAGTTTCGCATCACCAATCTCAACCCCCAAGTCACCACGGGCAATCATAATGGCATCCGAAGCTTCAATAATCTCATCAATATTCTCTAGCGCTTCTGTACGCTCAATCTTCGCAACAATCCCTGCTTTAGATCCAGCCGCAACAAGCAGCTCTCGTGCTTCGATAATATCATCTGCTGTTTTAGGGAAAGAAACTGCGATGAAGTCCGTATTAAATCCTGCGGCACAAATTAAATCTTCTTTATCCTTCTCAGTCAATGCTGCGGCAGATAATCCACCCCCTTTAAGATTCACGCCTTTACGGTTAGACAAAGGACCGGCAACAACCACTTTTGTTTGAATTTCACTTGCCGTAACACCTGTTACTTCAACGATAATATTCCCATCATCGAGTAATAAGGTATCTCCAATCTTCACGTCATTGACGAGCTCTTTATAAGCAATCCCCACACGCTCATGATTTCCGGCATCTTCATCTAGTTTGGAATCAAGTACGAAAGTTTGCCCCTCTTCGAGTTCGACACGTCCATCGATAAAGTTTTCGATACGAATCTTAGGTCCTTGAAGATCTGATAAAATACCGATCCGCACTCCTAATTTATCGGCAACTTCACGGACTGCTTCCGCTCTTGCAATATGTTCCGCATGTTCACCATGAGAGAAGTTGAGGCGCACAATATTCACACCAGCTTTAATAATGCCCTCAAGGACTCCTGGCTTATCAGTTGCAGGACCTAATGTTGCTACAATTTTAGTACGACGCATTAACTATTACCCCTCTTTTGCTATGAAAAATTCACATTGAAAATCGAAAAGCTATTTAAATAAAGTATACCGCTAATTTAAAAACTTAGCTCAAGAAATCAAGAGAAAAGCGCCACAATCTCCCTGTTTAAGATATAATAGGGCTCGCAGAAAATGGATTTCTTTCCAAAGTCTTTGTTGAGCGGACATTCGCTCATGAAACTTCTTCGAGCAGAAGCTGATCATTAGAGATATATAAAATAATATGACCAATAAGATATTTAATGAAGCCCTCATCGCTAAATACGATAAAGCAGGCCCTCGCTATACCTCCTATCCAACCGCTGTACAATTTACAGAGGAATTTGGCAATAAAGAGTATATAGAGGCGGCTGAAGCCTCAAATGCTAGAAAAAATCCCCTTTCACTCTATTTCCATGTCCCATTTTGTGCGACGATCTGTTTCTACTGTGGTTGTAATAAAATTATTACCAATAACCGCAAGCGTTCTCAACCCTATCTAGACCGTCTCTATCAAGAGATTAAGATGCAGGGAGCCCTCTTTAATAATAAAGCACCAGTGAAACAACTACATTGGGGCGGTGGTACTCCAACATTCTTATCTCATGATGAAATGAGAACACTCATGGATAAAACCCGTGAAGAGTTCAATCTCCTTCCTGATGAGGAAGCTGAAATTTCTATCGAGGTTGATCCTCGAGAAGCCAATGCAGATACAGTTCGATTTCTTCGTTCAATTGGCTTTAATCGTCTCAGTATGGGCGTTCAGGACTTTGATGATAAAGTTCAAGTGGCCGTGAATCGTATTCAACCCAAAGAGATTACTATTGAAACATTAACAGCGGCGCGAGAATCTGGCTTTAACTCGATCTCTCTCGACTTAATTTATGGTTTGCCATTCCAAACCGTTGATAGTTTTAGCCAAACATTAGAAGATGTCATCGAGCTATCACCCGATCGTCTTTCTGTATTTAACTACGCACACATGCCGCATCTCTTTAAAACACAGAAACAGATGAATCCCGAAGATATGCCTTCCCCACAAGAGAAGCTATTAATTCTAAAACAAGTGATTGAGCGTTTAACCGATGCCGGATACGTCTATATTGGCATGGATCACTTTGCAAAACCCACTGATCAGCTCGCTATTGCCCAGAAAGAAGGGCTTTTATATCGCAACTTCCAGGGGTATAGCACCCATTCAGACTGTGACTTAATCGGGATGGGTATCTCCTCAATCTCTCAAATTGGCGATATTTATGCACAAAATGCAAAAGTCATGCCGCAATATGAATCGATGATTGATACCGGAAATCTTCCGATTATGCGAGGTGTCAAATTATCCCAAGATGATCTGATCCGCCGTCATGTCATTACAGAGATTATGTGTAACTTAAAACTAGATCTTGATAAAGTCAGTGAAGATCTTGGAATTGATGCTCGTGAATACTTTAAGGCAGATCTACCAGAACTCAATGCAATGCAAGATGATGGATTAATTATTATTGAAAACGATAAATATTATGTCCAAGATTCAGGCCGATTACTGATCCGTAATATTGGAATGGTTTTTGACGCATATTTAAGAAAAAATGATAATAGATTTTCTAGAGTAATCTAATAATAAAAACTACTTAACAATAGTAAATACAGCTAGTTATAAGACCCGACGGGCATTAAGACCTCTATTTAAGAGTGCGCTTAATGCCCGTTTTGCCATTTCTGAGTTGCTATAAAAAATAAGCTATGATAGCTTAAAACTGACCCCACAGGAGAACAAATGGGCGCTTGATATATTGTTTTCAATCAAAACCGTACACAATGTAAAAAGCAGGAAGGAGATATTCATCATGGTTATCATCAAGAGTGATAATAAAAGAGGTTAATAACTACAAACTTTCGAAGAATTGAAATGTTATTTATATCAACAAATTTAATATAATAAATTAAAAAACAGTTAAGTATAAAGTTACCTACCCAGTTCTCAAGAAAACATAAAAATACCCCCATATAGCGTGCCTACCGGCACCTATAAGTGATTTTGGTTTATCGGCAAAATCGATGGCTATCAAAAAAATTAAACACCATGTTCTATTATCTAAGTAATTGAGGAGGATATTATGTCCCATTCCAATCAGGAGAATTACAATCGCGAATACGATGAAATGATCGAAGCGATAGGTAACAATCCGAAATTCTATGAAGTCGTCAAAAAGAAGCAAACCTTCAGTCTGACATTGCTAGCGCTCACATTAGGGCTCTATATCATTCTAATGCTGGCGGTAGCTTTTGCTCCAAATCTTGTGGGAATGCCAATCTCAAAAGATTCTATTACCACATGGGGAATTCCTGCAGGTTTCTTCTTAATCATCTGGACCACCATTTTAACGGGCTATTACATTAGCCGTACGAATAAGGTTTATGACCCTATGACGGAAAATTTAGTGAAGGAGACGGCTGATGAAACGCTTAAATAAACACTTTACGGCAGCATCCATTCTGCTGCTTCCGTTGATGACTAGTGCCTTTGCACAGCATGCGCCAGGCGAAAAGAACTGGACTGCGATCATCATGTTCTTTATTTTTGTAATTGCCACCCTTTACATTACATTCTGGGCTGCCAATAAAACAAAATCAGCCTCTGACTTCTATACTGCCGGCGGGGGATTATCTGGATTCCAAAACGGATTAGCGATTGCGGGAGACTATCTCTCCTCAGCCTCATTCCTTGGAATCTCCGCAATGGTATTTACTTCAGGGTATGATGGATTAATCTACTCATTTGGATTCTTTATCGGTTGGCCGGTAATCCTCTTCTTAATGGCAGAACGCTTTAGAAACTTAGGTCGTTTTACCTTTGCTGACGTAACCGCCTATCGCTTGAAGCAGACACCGATTCGTATCTTAGCAGCATTCTCTACAATGGCGATCGTTCTTCTCTACCTTATCGCACAGATGGTAGGAGCAGGGAAGCTCATTGAACTTCTCTTTGGTCTTAATTATGGCGTTGCTGTGATGATTGTCGGCGTTCTGATGGTGATGTACGTTCTCTTTGGTGGAATGTTAGCCACCACATGGGTACAGATGATCAAAGCTGTTCTGATTCTTTTCGGAGCAACTTTAATGTCTGTCGTCGTCCTTGTTTGGTCAGGCTTCGATTTAGGAACACTGTTTGCAAATGCCGTTGAGAAGAGCCCGAAAGGTCTTGCGATCATGAAACCCGGCCTTCAATTCCCGAACCCGATCGATGCTATCTCATTAGGGGTAGGTTTGATGTTTGGTACAGCGGGTCTTCCCCATATCTTAATGCGTTTCTTCACCGTAAAAGATGCTAAAGAAGCAAGAAAATCTGTACTCTATGCAACAACATTTATCGGTTACTTCTACCTCTTAATGTTTATCATTGGATTCGGAGCAATTGTCTATGTAATGGGTGTTCCTGAGTACATGAGTGGTAATGCATTAATCGGGGGTAACAACATGGCTGCAATTCACTTAGCACACGCGGTGGGAGGCAACTTATTCTTAGGCTTCATGTCAGCTGTAACCTTTGCAACGCTGGTCGCTGTTGTTGCGGGATTAACCCTTTCAGGGGCATCTGCAATCAGCCATGATATCTATGCGAACGTCATCATGAAAGGTAAGCCTGTCATGAAAACAGAGCTTAAGATCTCAAGATACACGACTATTGCTTTAGGAATCATCGCGATTCTGCTTGGAATCATGTTTGAAAACCAAAACGTAGCATTCGTTGTAGGATTGGCGTTCTCAATCGGAGCATCTGCAAACTTCCCACTACTTTTCCTCTCAATGTACTGGAAAAAACTCTCAACACGCGGTGCAGTTGCGGGGGGAGCGGCAGGTTTAGCATCTGCAGTCATTATGATTATTTTAGGACCTGAAGTTTGGGGGAATGTCCTTGGAAATGGAGAAGGTATCCTTCCATACAATAACCCAGCACTCTTCTCAATTCCTATTGCATTTGTCGTCACAATGGTTGTTTCAAGCATGGATAACTCTGCAGAAGCAAAAGCAGAACAGGCTGTATTCAGTGCACAATATGTTCGCTCACAAGTCGGTGGTGAAGGTATCGCAGAAGCAATCATGCAATATCGTCAAGTTAACCACCCTGAGTTTGCAGAAGATAAAAAATCGTAACAATCATTTAACAAACATTATTATCATTAGTAACTAGATCTTTAATTGGGTCCTTTGGTCCTCGGTAGAACGCTTCACTCTACCGAGGCTTTTTTTATGGTAGATCTTTTTTATCCGTTCATCCATCATATCGACCAATCGCCACTTATCGACAAATGATTCTGATAAAAGAATACAAATATTGAGAACTCAACATTTCATAGATAAATCGGTACAATAACCTCTAAAATTCAAGCAATAATAAGATTAAGAAGGGTGGGAAAAATTGATTTCCTCCTAGATTACATAGGGATCTGTATATGACATATTATATTGGGGCGCATGTCAGCGCTGCTGGCGGTGTACAAAATAGCGTGAAAAATGCCCAAGAAATTGGCGCAAATGCCTTTGCACTTTTCACCAAAAATAATCGCCGCTGGGAAGGTCCGCCACTTAAAAAGGCTGATATCGACAACTACAAACGCTTTTTAGAAGTTTATCAGTTTAATAATAAACATATCTTACCGCACGCAAGTTATCTCATTAACCCCGGTCATCATGAAACGGAAGCTCTGGAGAAATCCCGTCATGCCCTGTTAGATGAATTTCAACGTTGTGAACAGCTCGGCATTGAGCTCATTAACTTTCACCCTGGCAGCCATTTAAATAAAATGCCCGTCAATGATTGCTTAGCCCTCATCGCTGAATCTATTAATATCGTCTTAAGTCATACTCAAGGCGTAACTGCAGTCATTGAAAATACTGCAGGTCAAGGGACAAACTTAGGTTTTGACTTTGAACATATCGCACGCATTATTGAAGATGTGGAAGATAAATCTCGCGTTGGTGTTTGTATCGATACTTGTCATGCCTTTGCGGCAGGCTATGAGCTTCGGACAGAAGAAGGCTGTGATAATACCTTTGCCCAATTCGACAAAATCGTCGGATTTGATTATCTTCGAGCGATGCATTTAAATGACTCCAAAGGGGCTTTTGCAAGTCGCGTGGATCGTCATCATAGCTTAGGAAAAGGTGAAATTGGAGAAACGCCTTTTCGTTACATTATGCAAGATGATCGTTTCCGTGATATGCCCCTGATCCTAGAGACTATTGAGCCTGAGATCTGGAAAGATGAGATCGCGTGGTTACGCTCTCTTGAGAAATAATCTATAAATTTCCACTGATGGTGAGCACTTGCCTGATAGCTCCTTTTGAATCTTTCTTCAAAGAAGATCACAAGAGAAGCCTCCGCCTTGCGCCACCCTTCAAAAAGGCAACAAAAAGCCCTCTCAAAAGAGGGCTTTATCTCGATCATTTTTTCTTTATATTATGCTTGCTACTGCAGCAAAAGAACGATCGCTAATCCCCATAATGTTAAGAGCGTATTACTGACAGCATAAGGCACGGTATATCCTAACATCGGCACATTACTATCTGCCGCCTCAGCAACCATGGCGACGGAAGCAGTACTCGTTCTTGCCCCCCCACAACAACCTAAATTAATGGCAGGATCAAAACGGAAAATATATTTCCCAATTAAAGGCGCTAATAACATCGGCATACTTGTGGCAAATAACCCCCAAAAGAAGATCTCAAAACCGACACTTTTAACCCCGCTAATAAAGGTCGGTCCTGCGGTAATTCCAACCACGGCAATAAAAACATTCAATCCTACAGAATTCATGAACCAAAGTGTTGAGGAGGGAACATTTCCAAAATTAGGATGAAAGCTTCTCAACCAACCACAAACTAACCCGGCAATTAATGCTCCCCCAGCAGTTGATAACGTAATGGGCAGCCCCGCAATCGGGACAACAATTGCCCCAATCAAGCCCCCAATAACAACCCCAGCACCCACTAAAATCATATTAGTAGTATCTGTAGGTTTATCAATATAACCAAAGGCTTTCGCGAGCGCCTCAACATGCTTTTTGCTGCCGCTAACTTTAACAATATCTCCTCGATGAATCTCTGTTTGTGCCTGAATCGGGATCTCCACAAGCGTAGAACCTCGATGAATCGCATGAACAAAAACCCCGCGAGTTTCCGGCATCTTTGAAATCTCTAATAACGTCTGATTATTAATTTTCTTACTTGTCACTAAAACAGAAGCCGATTCCATCGGGATATGTAATAGCTCACTATCTGCAACTTCATCTGCATGATGCGTAATCTCTACTAATGTTTCATGCTTTCCAGAGACTGCGACAATATCATTTAGCTTTAATACAGTATCATCATTCACCTCCATGATTTGACCATCTCGGCGAATCGCTTCGATAAAGATCCGTTCTGTTGTTAAATTTTCAGCC
This sequence comes from Ignatzschineria sp., assembly GCA_030151245.1. GTDB lineage: Bacteria > Pseudomonadota > Gammaproteobacteria > Cardiobacteriales > Wohlfahrtiimonadaceae > Ignatzschineria. Next base: position 13,829 of record JASLEF010000064.1, read on the forward strand.
TCCTTTACCGTTTTTCCAACAACAACTTTCGGATCATGCAAAATGAAAGCCCGCATAATATATTGATTCCATGCGGTCTGAATTCCCTCATCAGGTCCGCCTTCTGCCATCTCTGCCTCATAACGTTTACACTCTTTTTTAATATCTATTCGTAATAACCAAGGTCCTATAAAGGCAATTATCCATCCCGTTCCAACGGTTCCAAAAAGATACGTAATCGCATAAGCCACAGGAATTTGATCTAACTGTTTTTGTGCCTCTTCAGGAGTGATACCAGATTGATTAATCGCATCTGTCGCAAGCCCTATAGATGCCGATATCGTCTGTGTTCCCGCTAAAAGCCCAGCGGCTAAACCCGGTCCATATCCAGAGACCTTCGCCGCAATATAGACCCCGGCTAAACAGAGAACTGATATAACAATAGCAAAAACGGCCTGTGGTAATCCATCACTGGCAAGCCCTTTCACAAACTGAGGTCCAATTCCAAAGCCTACAGAAAATAGAAACATAATAAAAAATATGGATTTGATCTGAGCTGAAATATCAATCCCAATCTGTCCAATTAAGACACCAGCAAGTAGCGTGCCCGTCACGGAGCCTAAACTAAAACTTTTAAATTTGATACCCCCAATCCAATAGCCAATACCTAGCGATAAAAAGATCGCTAATTCAGGATAAGTCCGAAAGGTATGCTCTATCCAACCCCATAACGCCATAATCCATGATCCTTCATATATCAAAAAGTAAAAAAAGAGCTGAATGTAACATCAGCTCCTTCTCCAATATCAACAGCTAGTCGATACTTCTATTTAATCGTTGCTGATATTAACGACCACTATGCTCATGATAGTTAATGTCTGCCGATTTCTGTACGACGGCGATAGGGTGCTCTTTAAAGTAATCTAAGGCACGTTTTACATCTTCAACGAATAGATCCGCCATATCAAAACTAAATCCGTGTCGAAGGACTAATCGCATCACCACAGTCTCTTCCATATTAGGAATCATGGAGTAAGCAGCAACTTGCCAACCGCGCATTCTCAATCGATCTGACAAATCATATAAACTGTAGCCCGCTTCAGCATTATCTAACGTCCAAGAGATAGCGGGAATCCCCTTCTGAGGATCCGCATCAAAAAAGAGTTTAAAGTCCCCTAATGCTTCCATCTCTTTACCAATATATTGAGCACTCTTATACAGATTATTCATGATATCGCGATAACCTGATTTTCCAAGACGTGTTAAGAGATAGTATTGCGCGACAATCTGTCCCCCAGGACGTGAAAAATTGAGTGCAAAAGTTGGCATATTACCGCCCAGATAGTTTACCCAAAAAATGAGATCTTCTGGGAGCAACTCAAATTCACGCCAAATGATCCAGCCCACCCCTAAAGGTGCGAGCCCAAACTTATGGCCAGAAGTATTGATAGACATCACTCTCGGCAATCTAAAGTCCCAGACGATATCAGGTGCAACAAAAGGCGCTATGAATCCTCCAGATGCCGCATCCACATGCACGGGGATATCCCACCCCTTCTCTTCTTCGATCTGATCTAATGCGGCACACACTTCTGCAACAGGTTCATAATGACAGGTAAAAGTCACCCCAAATGTCGGTACGACACCAATCGTATTTTCATCCACATAATCTGCTAAAATCTCTGCACTCAATCCTAAACGATCTGGCTCGATCGGCACTTCACGAAGCTCGACATCAAAATAACGCGCAAATTTTGCCCAGCAGACTTGCACAGGTCCCGTAACAATATTAGGTTTATCATAAGGTTTTCCTGCAGCTTTGCGTTTCTCTCGCCAACGAAATTTCATGGCTAAACCACCAAGCATCGCAGCTTCGCTTGATCCCGTTGTAGAGCAACCCGCCGTATTCTTTGCATCAGGAGAGTTCCATAAATCTGCAATCATATGCACACAACGCTTCTCAAGCTCTGCTGTCGCAGGGTATTCATCTTTGTCGATCATATTTTTATCTAAACAAAGATCCATGATTTCATGCACATAAGGGTCAGACCATGTTTGACAGAATGTTGCTAGATTTTGTCTTGCAACACCATCAAGTAATAATGTATCTTTCACAAGATTTGAGGCAACATCAGGATTCATTCCCGCCTCAGACATCTGATATTTAGGAAGAGACTTTGTTGTATCTTTATCTGCATAAACATCTTTAATTACATGAAGCACCATAAAGTAATATCCTTCTCAGCAAACATTAATAAAAAAATATTAAAATAATTAAAATAATTAAAAGCTTGATAGAGCAAACATTACCATAAATATAAAACTCATGTAAATATATGTGTTTATTATTAAATGCCATCGATTATTGTAATGGATAATACCTAATGATGAATATTTGTAGGGCAGGGAGAGATTTCAAGATACCTCTAAAATAAATATTTTATTGGCAAAGAATCTATGAAACTACTCTATTTTTCAGCTATTTGTCGAGATTAATTTTTGTATGTTTAATCAACTCGCATTCTAAAAGAACATCTATTTGATCTCTTGCTACAAACTCATCATGAAGATCCTCCTCAACAAATCTTCATGATGATTCCTCAGTATTTTGAACCTAGCTCTTTTGAAGGTTAGACTGTAAAAATTGATCAATTTGAGTACGATTAGGAATAGAAGGCTGAGCACCTTCTTTCATCACCGCCAATGCACCCGCGGCATGTCCCATTTTAACAGCTTCAACTAAGGGTTTTCCTTCTAAAAGTGCCGTGACCAATACCCCATTAAAAGTATCCCCCGCACCAATAGTATCTACGGCTTTTACGACAAATCCCGGCACTAATTGTCCTACTCCACAAGATCCATTTTGCGTTTTGACACTGACCCACGCCCCTCGTTTTCCTAACGTAATAATGACTATTTCGATCCCTTTATCATGCAAGACTTGAGATGCTCTATCCGCATCTTGATCTGTTTCTACCGTGATGCCCGTTAGGATCTGTGCTTCAGTTTCATTGGGCGTAATGATATCAATATTTTCTAAAAAGGCATCGGACAGATCTCTTGCGGGTGCAGGATTTAATACCACTTTCACACCTGCAGATTGTGCTTTTTTTGCAGCTAATTCTAAAGTCTCTAATGGCGTTTCTAACTGCATTAAGAGCATTCCTGCCGCTTCGATATCGGGTAGAAATGGTGTGATAAAATCAGGGGTGACATGCGCATTTGCACCACTGTAAATTCCAATCATATTTTCACCCTCTTTATTTACAAAAATTAGGGCTACTCCTGTTTTCTCATTCTCTATAATCGTCATTAATCGAGTGTCAATCTGATCTTGTTGAAACTGAGCTATCGCCCCTTTTCCAACATCATCATCCCCGACTGCCGCAATAAAAGTAATATCAGCACCCGCCCGTGCAGCCGCAACAGCCTGATTAGCACCTTTGCCTCCAAGCGCAACTTGATACTGATCGCCGGCAAGGGTTTCTCCTGGTAATAAAAAATGTGGCACTTTTAAAATATAATCTACATTACTGCTACCTAACACCATTAACTTTTTCGCCATGATTCATCACCCCTGCATTTAAAATAATGCCTTAAGAATAGAAGCTCCTAAACTGCTCGTCAAGCATTGAGATCAAGCGGTTAGTAATCTGTTTCTAAATTTCTCATAAAAAATTTTTAGCACTCTCCTATAACTAAAAGTGATATCCCTCATCAAAAATATCGAGGGTTACTTCTTGCTTTTTTCCCAGAGCTAGCCTATATCTAATAACAGGCTGTTCAAAATTAAAAGTAAATGAGATCTTCGTAAACCACCTACAACTACTTAGAGATTATTACAAATTCTTACCGATAGAAGTTATACGATCTACTACCTTACTTTTTAAATTCTAAAATATATAAAAGAGATATTCCAAATTACAAAATATCCAAAAACAGCTTTTGCTAGGTATCACAACTGATAGCAACCACAATACAAAGGAGAAAACATGAAGAAAACGATTCTTGGGCTTGCACTTTGCGGCCTAATTGCAGCGCCGAGCGTTTCAATTGCGGAAGAACTTACAGGGACATTGAAGAAAGTCAATGATACAGGCTCGATTACACTCGGTCATCGTGAATCCTCAATTCCTTACTCTTACTATGATAATCAACAAAATGTCATTGGTTATTCCCACGAAGTCAGTCTTAAAATTGTTGAGGGGATTGAGAAAAAACTGGGTAAAAAAATCGATGTTAAACTCATGCCTATTACCTCACAAAACCGTATTCCCCTTATGCGTAATGGTACCATTGACCTAGAGTGTGGCTCAACAACTCACAATATTTCCCGAGCACAAGAAGCAGGCTTCACTAATACGATTTTCATCATCAACATCCGTATGGTGACAGATAAAGATTCAGGTGTTTCAAGCTTCGATGATTTAAAAGACAAAGTGGTCATTACCACCGCGGGAACAACTTCTGAACGCATTCTTCGTAACATGAATGCTGAAAAGAATATGAATATGCGTATTCAAGCAGCGAAGGATCATGGGGATGCATTTATGATGCTCTCAGATAACCGTGGAGTTGCCTATGTTATGGATGATTCACTCCTATACGGAGAGCGTGCTAAAGCGCCTGATCCTAATCGTTGGGTTGTCACCGGAGAACCTCAAGATCAAGAAGCTTATGCTTGTATGATGCGAAAAGATGATCCCCAATTTAAAGCGTTAGCGGATGAAGTGATCGCAGAGATGTCTAAATCAGGTGAAATGGAACAGCTCTACAACAAATGGTTTACTCAACCGATTCCTCCCCGTAATGCTAACTTAGATTTCCCGCTATCAGATAGTATGCGTGAGCTCTTTAACAATCCTACTGATACGCCGTATCAATAACCTGTAGCGAAAGATTAGCTGTTTGCTGACTCCTAATGGCTAATCCTTCTCTTATGAGATGCTAGGAAGAGGTCGCCCCTCTTCCCTAGCATTTCTCGTCTTCAATAAAACAACTCTTAAAATGACATTTTAATTAAAGGTTTCTCTATGTTTGGATTAGATTTTTCGATCTTATTTCAAGAAGCTGTGATTAATGAAACCTATCTTGACTGGCTTTTAGAAGGGGCTAAATGGACCATCCTCTCATCAAGTGCCAGCTGGTTTCTTGCGCTCATTCTCGGCATTATTGTCGGAACAATGCGCACTCTACCCAGCCGAACATTACGCTTTTTAGGTGCGACTTACGTCGAATGCTTGCGAAATGTTCCGCTTATTGTTCAACTTTTCTTTTGGTATTACGTCTGGCCTAATCTGATGCCGAGCGCCATGGGAGATTGGATCAAAGGTCAAGATCCTCTTGTACAGATGATGACGGCGGGAATTTTATGTTTAGGTCTTTTTACCTCAGCTCGTGTCGCAGAACAAGTTCGCTCAAGCATTGAATCACTTGCCGGGGGACAGATGCGTGCAGCGCTTGCGACCGGCCTAACCTTACCACAAGCGTATCGCTATGTAATTTTGCCGCAAGCACTACGTATTATCTTACCGCCGATGACCTCTGAATTACTCAACATCTTTAAAAACTCATCCGTCTTACAAACCATTGGTCTCGCCGAGCTCACAAGACAAGCCGCACAAATCAATGATTATACTGCTAAAGCTTATGAATCATTTATACTTGTAACCGTGGCTTACATTATTATTAATGTGACCTTAATGTTTATTATGAAAATAATTGAACGTTGGACACAGCTACCAACCTTTAAAGAAGGAGCTTAAAAATGGATAATTTTTCATTAGTTAGCCTCTTCTCCATCATTGGTGAAAACTACCATTTTTTACTTCAAGGAATGGGCGTTAGCTTACGCATCACCATAATTGCGATTATTGTAGGTATTTTATGGGGAATTGTCCTTGCGGTCTTAAGGCTCTACGCGCCAAAACCGATTGCATGGCTAGCCACAGGGTATGTAAACCTATTTCGCTCAATTCCTCTCATCATGGTACTGATGTGGTTCTATCTTGCGATTGGACCGACCGTACAGCAATATTTTGGAATAAGTAATACGTCTGGCGTCAGACTAACCTGGGCGATTATTGCCTTCTCTCTATTTGAGGCGGCTTATTACTCAGAAATTATCAGGGCGGGATTTAAAAGTGTACGAAGCCAACAGATGTCCGCAGCCTTAGCATTAGGAATGACAAGAATCCAAGCGATTTACCATGTCATTTTACCGCAGGCATTACGCAACATGGTGCCGCTCTTGCTGACCCAAGCAATTATTCTCTTCCAAGATACTTCTCTGGTCTACATTATGAGTTTAAATGATTTCTTTAGAGCGACCGATATCATCGGTTATAACAATAATGCAAAAATGGAGATGATTCTCTTTGCCGGATTTATCTACTTCATTATCTGCTTCTCGCTCTCAAGCTTGGTACGAGTATTACAAAAAAGGAAACGCACAGCATGATTACCTATCAGAATGTCAGTAAATTTTACGGCGATTTTCAGGTTCTAAAAAACTGTTCGACAGAAATTGCCGAGAAAGAAGTGGTGGTTGTTTGTGGACCTTCGGGTTCAGGAAAATCAACCCTCATTCAATGTGCCAATGGGCTTGAGCCATTCCAGCAAGGTGACATTATTATCAATGGACACTCGCTAGCTAACCCTAAAACCAATATTAATAAAGTCCGCACACAAGTGGGAATGGTTTTCCAGCATTTTGAGCTATTTCCCAATATGTCTATTGAGAAAAATCTCATGTTGGCACAAACCAAAGTCTTAAAACGAAGTAAGGATGAAGCTCATACAAAAGCCATCGCATTGTTAGATCGAGTTGGCTTAAGCAAACATTTAGGAAAATATCCCACACAGCTCTCTGGAGGCCAACAGCAACGCGTCGCTATTGCCCGTGCCCTTGCAATGGATCCGGTTGTGATGCTTTTTGACGAACCAACATCAGCGCTTGATCCTGAAATGATTCACGAAGTTTTAGCGGTCATGACAGAGCTCGCACAAGAAGGAATGACCATGATGTGCGTCACCCATGAAATGGGGTTTGCAAGACAAGTCGCAGATCGTGTCATCTTTATTGATGGGGGAGAAATTCATGATGATGTCACGAAAGAAGCCTTCTTTGAAGGAGAACCTAGTGATCGCGCTAAACTTTTCCTTAAAAATATCTTCCAATATGACTAACTCCTGAATACTTCATTGCGCAAAACGCAGTGGAGTCTTACTAAATATTGATACAAGATCCTCATAACTTTTGAGTAATCGTCGATATTTTTTCAATTCTCCATGACATCTGAAAAGATATCGCTAATAAAAAGAGCGTTATAGCCTGTACTATAACGCTCTTTCTTTTAATTTTTCAGCCCAATACGACTCATCACCATTACCAACCGCTCTCTCTCTAAAAGACCACCATCACTGCTGGCATGCGACTGATAACAAGCTGCAAACATTCTCTCAAGCCGACCATCAGCTTTAAAAGAGAATCTCACCCTTCTCTTTTAAACCGATCCTCTCATCAGATCTCTTTCGAGTCTCTTTCCAACTTAAAGCACGCGACTTCGTGCGGCAGCCCTTTTGCATCGAAATACGTTTTAATCTCGGGTTGAGATTGTCTACACTTTTCAAATGCATACTGACATCTTGCATGGAATGCACAACCTTGTGGCGGATTAAGCGGACTGGGTAATTCACCCGTTAACGTGATTTTCACACGCTTATTTTCTGGGTTTAATCTTGGTGTTGCCGAAAGCAAGGCTTGTGTATAAGGATGCATTGGTTCAGAAAAAATTGCCTCTTTTGAGGCCTTTTCCACTGATTTCCCTAAATACATCACCATCACATCATCGGCAATATGTTCCACAACAGATAAATCATGCGAAATAAAGAGATAGGATAATCCTAGTTCATCTTG
>JASLEF010000088.1 GCA_030151245.1 Ignatzschineria sp.
TGTTTAACTCGTTAAACGACTCAATCGTGAATACTCACTTCGTCTCGCATAAGCAACACCTTTTGCTATCGTTAAGATCTCATCTAATAGTGGCAAAGGTAGATGTAGCGCTCTGTTTCTCGTCAACCAGAGCGATTGCGCGACAGAGTAATTTCCCACAGGAATAGATATCTCTTCATCCCCACGGATTAAATGAATCCCTAATACTTCCGATCCTGGAACCGTCGTAAAATAGAGGCGATCTGAGCAGTTTGAAAGGGGATAGGTTTTACGATACGTGTTTTTATGAGTTGTCATGATAGACTCCTTATTAGCTGAAATAATCAATATCAATAGGCCGCAATCAGGAAATCGCCTATTGATCCAAACCCACCTCTATATAGAGGCGGATAATTGAATATAACGAATCTCTCCATAAGATTCAATTATTTTAAAGATTTAATCAAAATCGAGACGTAAGCTTCATTGACTGACTGTTGCAATATGCCCGTTGGCTGCGTTTGATAAGACCTCCCTCTAAACATTCAAGGCTTATTCGAGGTGACATCCCTAATAATGAACTCCTCCCCAGCTCTACAAATCTCTTCAAGAAGCGCTTCAGCGATTATTTTTTAAGTTTGAGAAAAGGATTTTGAGAAAGAGACTCTCCGACTCCTTGCTTTAAATCACGCAATAAAAAAGCAGCTTCTTATCAAAGAAACTGCTCTATTCATTCAATCAGCACTCAATATTGAGTCCCTTCCATATTAATATCAACCACTCTTTTTATCTCAGAAGATCTTTATAATCACTGATGCATAGAATGGAATCTCAAATATTAAATATCAAAAATTTCATCTTCAGCATCGTCAGTCACACTGTTAAGACGATAGTTTGTATTATCCATCTCTTGGTTGGCATTCTGAGTTTTGTTTAAATCAAACCAGTTATCCATCCATGACAGTGGGTTTTTCTCAATACGTGGATTAGGATTTTGTAAACCTAAGAATTGGTAGAGATCTTGCGCATTCCAAAGAACCCACTCATCTAATAAGGTTTTATTTAAACCCACGATTGAACGCCCTTCACTAAAGAGATAACGATTCCAATCTAACTCTTGATCGATAACGGTTTTAATAATGTCATAGACCGCAATTCTATTCTCATGAAGAAGCATTTTCCACTCTTCATCTTTAAAGAGAATTTCCAGTACCGCCTCATCCATCATGACGTGTACTTGCTCATCTTGTGCAATTTTTTGAACGAGCTTCGCAATTCCTTGGAAGATATTTTGCTCCGCTAAGGCGAATGTACAAGCAAATGAGCTCATGAACTCAATCTTCTCTAAGCAATAAAGTGCAATAAATGCTCTTAATACTACTGATTTGAGCTCTTTTGAATCACGATCAATTTGACCTAATTTATACATCGCACCGTAACGATCTAATGTATCAAAGCAATCTAAAACCGTTGTTGAACGATTTAAAACTTCATCATTACGCATCACCTCTTTGAAAACTTCTTGAGGATCAGAAATACATTGACGAATAATCTCTGAATAGGTTAATGCATGAAGGTTTTCCATCTCAGATTGTTTTGAGAGCATCACCCAAAGCTCTGAGTTCGTCACAAATGGCGCAAACAGTGGCGCAATAGTACGAGAAGCTACAGAGTCTAGCTCCCATTGGAATGCAAGTGTTTTAACCATGATGTCATAGTTATTTTTTGAACAGTTTAAAAGATCCATTCTCGACTGCTCTAAATTCACCTCATCTTCCGTCCAGTCCATTGATTTCTGTAACTTATAGAGATCAAAAAGACGCGGATATGGCGTATTAATTGAATCATAGAGCGCGAGCGGCTCTCCCAAAAAGAGCGGATATTGGCCTGTCTGCCAGTTATCATTCTTCTGGTTAAAAATAGATGTATCTTGCATGAACTTTCTCCTATAAAACGACGAAATTTGCAGGACTTCGTCGATTAATTAATTAAAGTGTACAAGCACCGCCGGCACAGCTTTGATCTTCAACTTTTTCATACCCTTCATGAACAATACCTGAGGCACTATTCAAGTAGTAACGTGTTTTACAACCGAGCTTCATCATATAGATGAAATCCGATAAAAGTTGACGGCTTGAGATCGTCTGTTGATTTTGCATATTCAAGTAGAGATCCGCACTGATCGCTTGCCCCGTAAACTTCTGAATAATGGCATACATCTCGATCAAATCTTTAGAATCAAGATTCCATGCAATATCATAATATGGCGCTAGCTCATCCATATCTGGCGCTAATAAGAGGTTTTTACCAGTTCCTGAAGTCTTCATGACTTTCAGGTTACGAATAGGATAGAGACCATTCGTTGTATTGGTTAATTGTGAGCTCGACTCTACCGGCATCATCGCTTCTAGTACAGAGTGACGAATCCCCCCTTGTGCGATAATTTCTTGGCGAAGTGCCTCCCAATCATACATTAATGGCTGATTATGAACCGCATCAACATTCTTGTTATAAGTATCGATCGGTAACCAGCCCTCTGGATATTTCGTACGATCAATCCAGCTTGCATTTCCTTTTTCTTGAGCGAGCTTCAAGCTTGCTTTATGAAGGAAATAAGAGTGACGTTCTGCGATAAAGTGAATATAGTTTTTCCCTTCTGCAGATGCGTAACTTAATTTCTGTAATGCCATTTCATGTGCAAGGTTTGTAATCCCGACACCAATCGAACGACGCGCTTGAGCGGTTGTTTTCAATGAGGCAAATGGATACTCCATAATCTCAATGACATTATCAATCATGAGCGCACAGTAGTAAGCAACATCTTCATACTCTTCTTCTGAGACGCGCCCCACCACAATAGAGGCTAATGAACAGAGCCCAATCTCCCCCACAGGATCTTCTGAGTAGAGATCCGGCATGCCCGTATAAGCTTTGGTCGGTAAAGCAATCTCTAAACAGAGATTCGAAGAGTAGATGGTATCTTTAAATGGCGTATGACGGTTCATCTCATCAATATAAGTGAGATAAATACGGCCCGTTTCCGCCGCTTCCGTTAAGGATTTAAGCGCGATATCACGTGCTTTAACTAACGTTTTCTTCACGTTATCATCAGCTAATACACGCTCATACTCTGCTTTAAAAGCATCGTAATCAGCATCATATAAAAGATCATAGAGCTTCGGTGCGTTCAATAAACTCACTAGCATCCAATCTTCATTACGCGCTACTTTCTCTACGAAATAACGATTCACAATCATCGCATAATCGATATCGCGAATCCGCTTTTGTGTCACCGTGGTGGGGTTTTTAAGGACCAAGAGATCTAAAATTTCTGGATCTAAAACGTTAAAATAGACCGTTGCTGATCCTCCACGAGAGGCTTGCATATTGGCATGAACCGCAGATTGAATCATACGGTAATAAGGTAATTTACCTTGATGAACAACGCGCCCCTCTTTCACTGGGTCCCCTTTTGAACGTGTCAAAAGATGTGATCCAATGCCCGCTGAAGCACATGTCATCATATAAGCGATATGATCACCGACCGCTAAACTTGGCACGTTATCATCTACTGTATAAACACAGCATGAGGCATAACCTTTATGAGGTGTACGCATATTAATCAACATCGGCGTAGGCGTATTGATCTTTAACTCGTTCAGATAACGGTAGAGTTTCGCGATATCTTGCATACGACGTTCACGAGGCTGGTTTTGCATATTTTGCATCGCCATTCCCATAAACATAAATTGGGGCGATTCAAGACAATGCCCCGTCACACGATTATTAATCAAGTAACGATCTTTCATCTGATGCAACGTTGTATAGTTGTAATTAATATCGATTTCGTGATCAATAATATTTTCAAGCGCCGCTAACTCTTCACGGGTGTAATCCATCACTTCCCAGTGATTAAGTTTGACCATGTGATCATAGAATTCCGCTAGCGTTGGAATTTGACGATAACCGCCAAACGCTTCTTTATAGATCGTTCCAATTAATAGACGCCCGGCCATTTTTAGGTGCTGATGATCTTCACGCTCCACACAAGCATCGATCATCGCTTTGTGTAATTCTAACGTAGTACATCCATCGTAACATTTGCGATAAGCTTCAAGCGCGATTGCACTCCAATCGACTTCATAGTGCGAAGCAAACTCCGCCCACTTATTGAGTTTTTCAGCTTCAAACTTTTCTCGCTCCCCATTACTCTTGACTACGTAATTAATCATTCTCAGCACCCTTTCAATCTACTAAATCAAACATTTATATTATTGACAACTTCAAATTAAAATATATTTTCTAGCTTTAAAAAAACTTTCGACCCATTTTTAAAGTTAGAAAATATATTAAAACGCTACCTCTATAGTATTTCCTTTAGAAAACATGAAAAACACCAAAAAAACAACAAGTAAAAAGCTTAATCAACTTTATTGATAATCATTAACTAAACATTAAACAAATATTATTTTCATAGTGTTTCTTGTAACTACCTCATCATTAATCGCGGTTAATGTTTTAAAATAGAACGCTTACAAAAAATCCCCATATATTAGCGCAACATTCTTCTTGAAAATATTGACCGCTGTTGGATGAAACTTCGTGTTATCAATCAAAAAATACCTGAGCTACTATAACACTTCTCCCCCCTCAAAGTAAGGTTGAAAAATCGTGTGATTATCACTCATAACACAGTAAAGACAGTGTTTCTGCTTCCTTACAACCTTTTCCACAGGCGAAATTTTTATAAATTAAAAAGCTTGAATTTTTTGATTTCCCTTGTACCTAAGGCTTCTCAATGACTTAAGATTTTTCTGCCTAAAAATTTAGAGAAATCTCTATTTTCTGATGGGATTTTGCATGAAAAAATGTAAAATCACAATCATCCGCGGCGAGCTTTAAAATTAAGTAACTCGGTAATGACTGCCCGCGAGGGTAAGCGATACTTCCGGGATTAAACCGAAAAATATTATCTTCACTATATACTTCCGGAATATGTAGGTGTCCATATAGCGCAATCGTAGCTCCTGCCTCTTTTGCCCGTTCTAAAACAGTGGCGCGAACGGCTGAGTAATGGGCAATATGTCCATGTGTCAGGTAGATCTTCTGTCCTAACAACGAAATAGTCTGTTCAAGCGGAAAAGAGACCTTCGCTTGAGAAGAGAGATTAAAGTCATTATTTCCCTTCACCGCAAAAAAGGGTAATTGATCAAAGATATAAGCCGCTTCTATCAAATCTTCAGCGCCATCACCTGTAAATACCACCGCATCAATCTCTTTCTCCCAATGAGCAATAATATCAATCATCGTTGCCACATCCCCATGGGAGTCAGAGAGTACGAGAATAACGCCCTCGGCATTGACTCTATCAAGTATCTTCATAGAACTATTCTTTAACACCTTTCCGCTTCCTCCACATTTCCCAGAATCATTTTATCTCTATTATCTCTATAGATCCCAAAGAGTTTCAGGATAGGGAAATTGTGAGCGCTCTAAAGGGGCTGTTTGATAAAACTGTTGTAAGGCAGCGATAAGCTTCTCGCCTCTTACCGGAATCCCATCATCAAACATTCTCATCACCTCCTGCTGTACCCGCTGCTGAAATTGCAGACGATCAGGCTCAAAATCCCCAGCGAGATTATCGCAACTTACGCCAAACTTTCGACCGACCGCTTGAGTGAAGAGCCACTCTAACGCTTGAGGTCTCACTTCATGATTCTCAAATGCGCCTTGCGTCTTTTCATCACGACCATCCGGACAATACCAATATCCAAAGTCCACCATTTGACGACGTGCTTTCCCGGCAATACACCAATGAGCGATCTCATGCAGCCCGCTTTGAAAAAAGCCATGTGCAAAAACAATGCGATGATGCGGATGTGCCTCATCTTTTGGCAAGTAAATGGGCTCATCATCCCCTTTTACCAAAATCGTATTTTCACTCTCTAAAAATGTCTCATTAAAGATTGTGATAAGATCTTCATACCGATGTGACATAACCAAACTCCAAGGCGTTCATTGAAAAGCAAAATGGTTTAACAAAATCAAAACTTGCCGGCAATTCTATCACAAAAAGATTACTGTCTAATTGAGCGTTGTAGCGTTTCGATAAAAATTTGAAAACTCTCTTGATAAACATCAAAAAGACCTCAGCATAGAGGTGCTCCCTAAAATAACAATGTGCGCAAGGATTAACGTGCACTCACAACCCTCGCAAAAGAGTTTTATCAAATATGCCCACGAACCTCACACCTGCCTTAAATAGCCGTAGCGCGCTTACCAAAATGTCTATCGCCATGATCCTTTTTGGTTCTGTCGGCTTTTTCTCCCAAAGAAGTGGTATCCCAGCGCTAGAACTAGTCTTTATTCGCTGTCTCTGTGCTGCCCTATTTCTCGGTTTCTTCTGGTGGTCCTCCGGCCAGCTACGCCGTGAAAAGTGGGTGCGCCCTGAAATTATTCGAATCTTGATCTGTGCGGTCTTCTTAATTCTCAATTGGGTCTATTTCTTCAAGGCCATTGAGGAATCCGGCGTAACGGTGGCGATCTCTATCTATCACTTAGCCCCTGTGATTGTGATGATTTTAGGAGCCTTTATCTATAAAGAGCGCTTAACACTCATCCCCCTGTTGGCGATTGCGGCCTGCTTTATCGGGACTCTCGCTATTTCTGAAATCAATAAAAGTGCCTCTTTTGCAGATTTTATGTCGCAAGGATTAATTTTCGGATTACTCTCCGCCCTTTTTTATGCGCTCTTAACCTTATTAGGAAAAGGCTTTAAATACACCAGCTCTTACGCCATTACCACAATTCAGGTAGCATTTGGCGTCTTACTCCTACTCCCTTTTGTCGATCTATCACTCTTAACAGGCTTAACACACTTAAACTGGTTCTACATTCTGATTACAGGATTTGTCCATACCGGCATCGTCTTCTACCTCTTCTTTGATTCTATTCGACACTTAAGCACTCAAGTGATTGCGATTTTAGTTTTCTTAGATCCGCTTGTGGCGATTTTAATGGATATCTTTATTACCGGCTTTATGCCATCATTTGAGCAATGGTTAGGAATGATCCTGATCTTTGGCGGAATGGCGCTGACTTTAATGCCTAAGAAAAAGCGCATTTCACAAAAAACTGACGCGACTATTTAAAATAATTGTCGAAAAGTCCTACAAAAGCGATGATAAATCATGTTATCATCGCTAACATTTATAGAGCCAATAAAAACAGCAACAATAAGCTGTTCAATAACAAGAAAATAGAGCATTCGCCTCTATCACTCCAACATCGATAATCCTTGAAAGCCCAACGAAAACTATTAAAAATCTTCGTGTGGCTTTCAGTCGCCTCTCGATATCATGATGATCGGGATTTTTTGTACCTCTTAATTTAAATACAGCAAAACTTATATGATTCATTCAAGTCGTAGCATTTTACTGCCTTTAATCTGCCTTTTTGCGGCAATGATCTCTATCCAAGGGGGTGCCACTCTTGCTAAACAACTCTTCCCTATTGTCGGAGTTGAAGCAGTCACGGCTTATCGTCTTGGGTTTAGCGCAGTCATCTTACTATTAGTATTTAAACCTTGGAAACGAAAGCTCCAAGTGGGCTATCGTCGTTATCTGATCCTCTATGGCATCACATTAGGGACGATGAATTTCCTCTTCTACCAATCCATTAAAACGATTCCATTAGGGATTGCTGTCGGTTTAGAATTTACAGGTCCTCTTGCCGTTGCCCTCTTCTCTTCACGCCGTAAAATTGACTTTCTCTGGATATTCCTTGTGGTAGCGGGATTATTAGCCTTAGTTCCCTTTACGGATAATAGCGCCTTAGATATGGTCGGCGTACTCTATGCTTTAGGTGCCGGCGTTTGCTGGGCTTTTTATATTATCTTTGGTCAAAAAGCAGGAAACTATTATGGTACCGCAACAGTGGCGATAGGTGCAGCAGTTGCTGCCGTCGTCTATGTACCTATCGGAATCGCTAGTGGTGGCTTTGGGATTTTCGCCCCCGAACATCTCCCTATGGCGATTACCGTCGCCGTCTTAACCTCAGCGATGCCCTATGCGCTTGAGATGATGGCGCTCACGAGAATGCCGGCAAAAACATTTGGCACACTCACCAGTCTTGAACCCGCAATAGGGGCTATTTTCGGATTTTTAATCTTAAGCGAAGTACTCTCTGTGTACCAAATTGCAGGCATCGTGGCGATTATTCTCGCATCTCTTGGCGCATCCCTCTCTTCAACTAAGCAGATTGAAACCGTCAAGACGATTGATTAACCCTGCATGTGATCGCATCAATATCGTAAAAGATTTTACCCGTTGATGCGATGACATTGTTATGTTTCGATGTGATCCTTTATCCGGATTCTTTATCCGAACCCTCTCCCCTTATTTTTTGCCCTTTTAACTATCGATCATCCTATGACTTTCAATCATGACCTACCTCCACAAAACAGACCTTCCACTAAACGATCTGTAGTACGCACTATTTTCAAGATACTAGGCGCCGGAGTTTTACTCTTTTTCCTCCTTTTTATGATGAATAAAATTGTGAAAAACGAGGTCTCAACGCTCGTTGAGCAAAAAAATATTTCATGATAAATAAAATCTTTGCCATGAAATCCTAATCATTAGATTTATATAGATAATCAGCCATAAAGCCATTATTTTTATTTTTCTAAAAGCGCCTATATTTCTCTAACTTTCTGATATTAAACTCATAAAAAAGTTGACAAATTTGAGCGCGAGGATAACAATATCAGCCATTATTAACAACCAAAACTTATATATGTGTTCTCGTAACAAACAGCAGTACAATTTCTCATCCGATTTTATCTCTCGTTTTTGCATTCTATGCTACCGGCGTCCTCACGCATAAAGTGGTAAGTATCTAACAACTTATCAATTTGAATCGATTGTATTTCCTACATTTCTAGATTCCAATTTCAAAAACTTTCAGAAAATTTCAATCTAAGTTAGCGATTTAGGTGCCCTTCTTTGCATCTCAAATTTCAACTTATCAAAAACTAGTAGTTAAAAAAAACGGATATATTATGAATAAAGCGTGGTTATATGTTGCGCTCACCTCAATTTTTGAGCTGATATGGCTCTATGGTTTTAATGTTGCAAGCGCATGGTGGCACTGGATTATTATCGGTGTCTTTGTTCTTCTTGATCTCAATTTCTTAGCCAAAGCTTGTGAGAGTTTACCCACAGGCACGGTCTATGCCATTTTCGCAGCTAGCGGTACTGTTGGCTCAGCGTTAATGGATTACTTTCTCTTTGATGAGACGATCACCGCCCAGATGTTGTTCTTTATGGGAATTATCCTCATTGGAGTTTTAGGATTAAATTTATTCGATGTGAATACAAAAGATGAGGAGAATGCATAATGGGAGCTTCAATTGTTGTTGGCTGGGTATTTGTGGCTTTAGCCGCAAGCGCAGAATTAGTGGGTGTCTTTGGTTTAAGTCTCTATAGCCAAAATCGTACCTTTATCAATCGTCTTGTTTATTATGGCGGAATATTTCTCTCCTTCGCCCTACTTTACTTCTCTTTCCGCTATCTCCCGTTAAGTATTGCTTACACGGTATTTACCGGAGCAGGGACTGCTGGCGCGGTTTTACTGAATATTGTCTTCTTTAAAGAATCGAAAAATATTAAACGCTTAATCAGCTTAGCCGCCATTATTGTCGGTGTCGTCGGATTGCAGTACGTCTCTTCGATGAATTAATCTTCATAAATAAGAGATCACGACCATATTTAAAAAGAGCATCATTCTCCTTCTAGGACAATGATGCTCTTTTGTTTCATGACAGCTATTGCCAATGATCTTCTTAAAAGTTGTTTTCAAAGCCTAATTACCGCTCAAGAGACCTGTTCAGCCCTATCCTGAGTTCTCTTACTATCATGACCGATATACCGTTATAACAGCGTCTTTTCAAACATCATCATGATATTTAAAGCGTTATATTATTATATTATAAAATGATAAACGCTATTTTAAAGCAGAACCATTCTAAGCTGCTCTCCTCAACTCTATCTTGCTAACCCCCTAGATGGATACCCCTAACTCTCTAACCTTCAACTTTCTAGACTTTTTTAAGTTCTGGTTTCTAGTTTCTGACTTCTAGCTCATATCTCATA
>JASLEF010000102.1 GCA_030151245.1 Ignatzschineria sp.
TTCATACGATCAAGTTTCGTATTAAAGAATCCAGCCGCCGTTACTGATGCAGCTTTTCCCTCACCAACCCATGTAGCAGAGCCTCCAAGGCTTTGCCCAGGGACTAAAACATTAAATGGAATCTCACGTAAATTAGGAATTCCATTTGCACCAAATTTACCAAGAATAGTTGCCGGCAAAAGAAGTTCAATAAACTCTTTAGATGCCTCTTTACCTTCGGTTAATGCACCGGCCCATTCGGTGCTTTGAGTTGTTGCTGGAGACACGGCCGCCTTCACAAGATTGAGAAGTCGATTGTCATTTGTTTTCTTTGCATCATTTTCTGCAAAGATAATAGCATCAGAAGCAGAACCTTTTGCTCGAGCCAAAGTTTTCACTAAACGGGCAAACATTACTCCTTTTTCTAAATTAGGAGTTACAACACGAACGCTTGACTGTCCTTGTCGAGAGCCATGCCCAGACTTTTCAGTAGTTCCATCAATAGGCTCCGCTGATGCTTGATCTTCAACATTCGCGTCGCGGTAATATTTTAAATCAACTTCGATAGTCTTAATACTGTCGTCCAACTCTTGAATCTCAGCTACTTCATTCTCTGAAAGAGTAAGTCCTTCGTCCGCAACCTTCTTTAAAATTGCCGTTTTTGAATCTTGAGCTTTTTTCTTGGCAGCTTCGAGCCCTTTAATGTGCTTTGCAAACATATCTGTTTCCTTTTAATAAATTTGAATAACTTTCTTCTTATTGGTCGAAGCGCCGACCGATTTACGAGTATGATCAATCTTAATAGGTAACGCCCTTTGTTGTTGATCTAAACTCTTAATCTCTGTGATAATTGCATCTGAGTTAGCCGGTATGGTTACTAGCGATAACTCATAACATTCCCATTCTTGAATATGCATGCCGTATGTTTCATCAATCCATGCATACTTCAATGTTCTAAATCCAATAGATAAACAGCGAACTAAGTCATATTGAATAGAGTGAATAGCTTCATCTACTCGCTTCTTAAGCTCGCCCTCTTCTTTGATGTAAGGGATTTTAGCGGTAAATCTCACCCCCTCTTCTGTAGCCTCTTCAAAGTAAACATGACCTACAGGTTCTGCATGTCGATGCTGCCAAAGTAGCGGCACTGGGTTTTCAAACTCAATCCCCTTGGGTTCAACAACATCTCCATGACGATCTGTTTTCGGAGTTGTCGCGATTCCTGAAAAAATAAAGAAACCATCTTTATCCTCAAAATTTTTAACCGATATAACTGAATAAGCTCGATTATTTTTATTCAGCTTATCTTTCAAATCTTTGCTCATTGCTTCTTTCCTTATATAAAGAATAATTTTGGCTCTTTCTTGACCTCTTCAGGCTCTTTTAAAGAAGCCCCGATGGCCATACCAAAAGCCTGTATTCCATCTATTCGCCCTGTTGTTTTTCGTTTCTCTAACTTTATGTTTCCGGCAGCATCCTCAACCGAAATTGCATTGAAGGAGCACATGTTCAAAACAGGATGATCCCCATGATTAATCTTGTGGTTCAGGATGTACTCAGTCATTTTTTTCAAAGCTGGGTCCATATCCTTAAACCCTTGACCATATTCAACAAAGCACTCATCAATTTCTGCCTCAGAAACCCCTGCCTCTAACAAAGCTCTTTTGAAAAAGACAAATCTCCATCTATCAAAACCTATCTTTAGATCAGTAAACCAAAGACCATGATCTTCAAGTATTTCAATCAACTGATAGGCAACGAAGTCATAATCAACAGTTGCGCCAGGCGTTGTCATAATGAAACCTTCATCACGCCAAAAAAGATAAGGCGCTCTATCAGTCTTATCTCTCTCTTCAATCTTATGATTAGGCATCCAAAAATAAGGATAGACCTCAACCTTCTCATCAATCCCAATCAAGACAAATGACGTTAAGTCAGTGTTATGAGATAAGTCGAATCCGCCAAATATTCGCATCTTCTTTTTATCTAAAACTGCTGGCTTAGCATTACACTGCTTCCACTCATCCGCTTGGATAAAAGCATCATTCGACACAATTCTTTGATTAAGCTGATATCTGCGAAATGTATTTGCTAATCTTGGAGATCGAGAGGCTTTATCCGCCTCGCTTCTTAGATACTTTAGATCCTTAAACTCCCCTAATGCGGGATTCGCATTGAGCCATTGCTCTTCATCAAGCAGATCACAATCTTTATCAGCCTCATATAAATGACACACCTTATCTTTAGGCTGATGTTCAATTGCATCATCAATATCCAATGAAAAGTAATCGTGGTCTGTTTCTGACTGCGTGCTTATCGTGATTCGCAGAGGATCATCATAAGCACCGCCAGCCGTTGTGATTGCTTCAATAAAGTCTGAAGAATTACCTTTTATTTGCCCAGCTTCATCAATAATCGTTAAAACCGGGTTATTACCATGGGCTGTCTTTCCCTCAGCACTAATAGCCTTATACTCCGCATTTACAGCCAGACCTAAAAGCAATCTATGAGAAGGCGTTGGTCTAATAAAACTCCTTAGTTCATCGGAAAGCTCTGCACAATTTGAAGCAGCTCTATATACCTCAGATGCCTGTTCTCTACTCATTGCACCAGAAATAACTCGAGAGTTAAGCTTTGCCTCTGGTCCTACAATATGCCCAAGCACTAAAAAAGCGATTAATCCTGTTTTCCCGTTCTTTCGAGCAATGGATAGAATCGCTTCAGTTGTTTGATAAGGATTGTCATAAACGGCGTAAATAAAAACTTCTTGAAACAGTGTTAACTTTGCCGGCTGTCCTGCGAGCTTTCCTTCAGGAATTACACAGTACTCTTCAATAAAGGAGCACATGCGCTCTGCCCTCGTTAGTATGTCGAATGACAGATCTCGCCAGTTTCTAACTTTTGGTATTGGCCCGCTCTTAATTGCCTTAAGAATAAAACTAGGCAACTCTATATAACGGGGTTCATCCATTTACAATACGACCTCCTCCTGCCAATAAAGATCCTCGACCCTTCGTGATTTCTTGAGCTTCTCTGACTCCTCTGTTCTTTCCTCTTGCGTCCTTAGCTCTTCCGCCAGTTGCTTCAGAATGAACATGAATTATTCTTGAAAGCCTGATTGATAAATCAGTCTCCTTAATCTTTGCATCAATTTTAGGATTTGGAATTGTAGTGCTAGTTCCTTCCTTTTTGACTACAACTCCTTCGGCGCGAATATCTTCTGTCAGCTCTTGTATCGTAGCTTGAGAGATTGCAAGGTTTGCAGCTTGAATCAGATCAAATTCAGTCCAGGTATCGTACGCTTTAGATCTCATGATCGCTCGCCAGAAATGCATTTCAAAATCTGTCAGCTCTATAAAATCCGGCGGGCTATGAATTTTGTTAGCTTGCTCAAATGCGTTGATAGCACCGGCAGCGGTATCAATTTTACTCATAAAAACCCTTGACAAATACAAATAAATAAAGCACGCATGCGCGCGCACGCCTGAGCCAAAATGTCCAAAGCAATAAAGAAAAGGTTAGGGGGTGGTAAACAAGGGAGCGATCCTGAAACCAGAATCACTCCCCCCCGGGTACTTGAATAGGATACCCGTCAGCACCAAATCTTATCTTGGCTTTACCACCAGCTTCTTCCCTTGCTTTATCGCTGTCATGACATCGTTTACATAAAGGTTGAAGGTTACCTTCATCCCAAAACAACTTCTTATTCCCCTTATGAGGCATGATATGATCCGCAACCGTAGCCTCAACTAGGCGATTCTCTCGTCTTTTGCAGTAGGCACAATAAGGACAACGATCTAATAACCTCTTTCTCATCAACTTCCAGCGTGAAGTTGAATACCATGAGCGCCAAAAGCGCCCATTACTATTTTTGTTAATCAACTTTAATCTTTCCGACCCAATGCAGGTCAATACTTAATTTCTTGAATGGAATTGTTTCAGTATCATTACTTACTGTGACCGATGTAAAATTCAACACCTCAGCTTTAGTTTTCTTATCTCGAACATTTAACACTCCTTGACTATCAAAGAACGCCTCTAACTCAATATAATCACTCACGAATAATACCTCTTGAAGCTTTGCGTAGATCTAATCGAACAGCACTTGTTGCAATCTGATCTCTATCGAAATACACACTAATAACGCCGATCATATTTCCACTTGTTGGTGGCACAGGTACTGAGCAAACATGAGTCACATCGCCATCATCTGCAATCCTTCTCTCTACTTCCGAGTGGGATTCAAATACACTGCAGACAACATGACCTTCAAGTAGATAAGTCATATCCAACCTATTACGCTCACTCGCATACAACGGTGCTGATTTTCCAACCCATGACGTTGTTACGTGCTCACCACCATCCGAATCATAAGCAAACAGAACAGTCTTGGCAGCTTGATTACCACTAATATCAGTAGCCCAAACAACCACACTTTTTGCCCCCAAGCCATCAATCAAATCTTGAGACTCAACTAAGAACTTGTCAGGACAGAAATGCGACTCGAGGTTTCTCATATCAATCAATCTAGCCACAGAGCTTTGAACTGGTCCGCTTGTAACTACTAGTGTCGCAACTGTAAACACTACTGCTATCCATGTGGTGATCACCGTTCCTTTCCATGTCTTAGGGAACTTCTCCATTAAGCTTGCTAGTTTTACCATTACAGTCCCTCGCAGTACTTAACGTAACGTGAATTGTGAGTGGCCACATCTTCCTTGGTCGACTTACTCAAGACATCACTGCGATCAATCAACACCTTCTTCCAACCTGCACAATTAATGGCTCGGTAATCAATTTCGGTATGAATCGGTTTGCTCGAGCACGCTATCAATATCAGACTCAGAAGCGCTACTGATGCTACTTGCAGCATTTTTTGTTTCTGTTTCTTGATCTGCAATGAATTGTCGCTCTTCTGATTTTGATTTATGCTGTTTGATTTCGTCATCTTTCTTCTCAAGCTCCCGATTCTTCTGACGAATTAAGAGCATTAAAAAAGCGCCAATGGCGCTCGTAACTGTTACTAATACTGATAAGATCTTATT
Source organism: Ignatzschineria sp. (assembly GCA_030151245.1). Classification (GTDB taxonomy): domain Bacteria; phylum Pseudomonadota; class Gammaproteobacteria; order Cardiobacteriales; family Wohlfahrtiimonadaceae; genus Ignatzschineria. The sequence continues at coordinate 5,025 of JASLEF010000102.1, forward strand.
CATGATCTTTTCTCTTTTGCATTGTATCGACAACGCCTTTCGATATTGTTGTACCTGCACCGGCACCAATCATCGTAATAAAAAACACTTCCGCAAAACTCGCTTGAACGATCACTGCATAAGTAGTCAAAAGAATACCAGCAACAGATGTCATAAAGAGAGTAGTTTTATTAAGATCAAGCCGAAGTTCGCCATCACTTGATCTCCCTTGCAGCATTCTTAATAGCTCTTTCATGATTAATCGCTTGAACATGATGAGCTGCTAGAATCGCTACTGGATGAGCTAGAGCCATAGCACCCCGAGCTATAACCACCGGTATAACTACCTGATGATCCGCTTTCAGATGCCGACAAGACAGATGCTAAAACCAATGCATCTGATCCGCTATCCCGATTAGTTAAAGCTGCTCTTGTTAAGCCTGCTACAGACCTACGAGAAGCAGAAATTCCGTTCAAATCTTGTTTAACTCTCAGTCGATTTTCTAAACGATCTTTATCCCGGCTCGCCATCTCGAGTTTGATCTTTTTACTAACTCTATATGACCAATAAGTAAGAAAAAGAAAATAAATACCGATAGCGATACAAGCAATTGCAAATAACACTTTCATTTTAGGCTCCTACAATCATTCTCATATCATTGAGATCTTCATTAATGTACGCATACTCGATCTTAACTTTAAAGCTCGGACATGCCTTTGCATTCGTATAATCGTTATGACCAGAGATAGGCGCATTAAACGAATAAGCAAGATAGGTCAGCAATTTATCCAGTGACTCCTTCTGCTCTGCGGTTCTGGTATCTTTCGGCTTCATGTCAGCATCAACACCACCCACATAACAGACGCCAATTGAATCAGCATTGTGACCAATAGTATGTGCACCTATTTGATTCAGAGGACGCGCCGCATAGATAGAGCCATCAGTATCAACAATAAAGTGATAACCGACATCTTTCCAACCATTGCCATCAACATGCCATTTTCTAAAGTCAGCAAGTGAATGCGGTCGACCCTCTGGAGTTGCTGAGCAGTGAACGATGATTTTATTAATTTTTCTCATTTTATTTATCTCATTAAAAAAGCCCCTGTTACGGGGCTTATTGGCAATACTAAACATGAATGGGTTAACTCAACGATTGGCTTTCTATGATTCGCGCCAGATTAACCAAGACAACCATATCCATATAGTCGGTTAAATATCGGCTAATATCACAAGGGATGTACTCCCTAAAAGTCTTTAATAATTCCTTAGGCATCATCACAAAAACATCTTCATCCATGGTGCAAAAGAAGCCATCTGTGCTGTGACCGTCTATAGAATTAAGGGCTTCAAAGTGGAGGAGAGTTCTAATAACAGCCTCTTCCCTTCTCTCCTCATTTATTGTGTAGTACTTAAAGTACTCTCTAATAGAGTCTATGTAAAAAATGAGCTCTTCGTCAGAATCCATTAAAAAATAATCTAAATATAGTAATAAGTCTCTAACCTCTCGGTACATTACAACACCATCAGCAGGTGTGAGCGTTGAACCATAGTGATGCTCTGCCTGCAGCTCCTCTACAAAACATCTTATTTTCAAATAACTATCAAAGGCCCTTGCTTTTTTTATCTCAAAAGCCTCATTTCTCATTACATCCTCATTACTTTTTATTATTTTAGCTGTTTCAGATTTTTGGGTATATACCATCCATGCCACACCAATCACTGCTATGATTCCAGCTATCAGAGATCCCAAGTCAGTTAAAACACTATAAACTCCTTTTCCCCACCCAAGAATTTCTGAAACAAGAAACGCCCCTATAGGTATGACAAAGAGAAATAAAACAGTTGCTAAAAACAACGCAGGGAGCCAGAACTCATTTTTTTTCATAGCGTAACTCATTAAAGATAAAAAGCAATTGTATCAGCTTATTCTAATCAATAAAAAAGACCACCGAAGCGATCTTTATAAAACTCTATACGCGCATAAGGATTATTCCCTGCTATGATTTTTATCTACTACCTTTATATTTTTCACTATAAATAAAGGAAATGATAATGACTAATTTAGACCAACAATTAAGAGATCTCACTGTAGAGATTATTTGTAAGCATTGCGACAGAGCTTATGACGTTAAACTGACCGGATTTAGTGGTATTTGTGTCTGTAAGAACTGTAAAGCTATTAAAAACTTCCTTAGCACAGTGACTATTTCAAAAAAAGATACTAAATAAGAGCATTCCGAACATTGACTATTATGCTTGGAGCTCTTGTCTCAGAGATAAAGTCCTCTCGGGTAGCATTCATGTTTTCGATATCCATGTCTATATACGTATTCATCTCCGTCAAAACAAGATGCCCAATAGGCAGCTCATTAATATAATCTCTCAATTTACCTTGCTCTGAACTATCTTCAATTCTTCTTAATATTTCTGGGTTCACAGCAAACAAATAAACCCCCAAGATTATGACCGATAAGTGACTATCTTGATAATTATCAATAGAGGTATCCGTCAAAATGAAATAATTATGCAAACTCTCAGCGATACTCTCCAACTTTCTTGTTTCTAGCGTCCCTAGTAAGTCCCTTACAAAGGGTAGCCCACTAAAATTCCTTCTAGGAGCACTACCAGAGCACTTTGTGAAAGCGTCGTAAAACACCTTTAAGTGACCTGAAAAGCCATACATTTTACCCAACTCTACTGCAGAGACAACGGAAGTTAAAAATATTGACTCTTTATAAAACTTCTCTAAATACCCCTCAGCATCCATCCCATAACCGTATCTTTTATGGATCATAGCCTCCAACTGTTTCTTATTAGCGCTAAAAATTATAAACATATTTTCGATTTCAAAAATATGTTTAACATTTTCCAATAACTCTAAAGCATAATCAGGCCTGCACCGATCTAACTCATCAATAATTAGAACTATTTTTTTACCGTCCATAGCATCGCTGATTGCCTTTTTAAACTGCAAAAGTTGCTCAGACTGAAGTCTAAAATTTTCTAATTCTTCAAAGAATGCTACCTTAAACTCCTCATCATTTAACTTCTCAACACCTTCTTTTACAGCATCCGCTATCTCATCACCTTTTATTTCCACCTCAACTCCTGTT
>JASLEF010000110.1 GCA_030151245.1 Ignatzschineria sp.
AAATACTTTATTCCGGGATTAATCGGATTAGAAATTATCTTAGGATTACTCAATCTCTCATGGAATCCTGTCGCACACTTTGCTCATATTGGAGGTGCGGTTGCGGGCTTTGTTTTGGTTTACTACTGGAAAAAACGAGGAGAAATTTATTAATGAAGTTCTTATCTAAATTAGCGATGGGGCTATCACTACTCTGTACTCTTAGCTTTGCACAACCCAATATTCAGATCCATCCCGCTGAGCTCAAACGAGTAGGAGAACAGATCTATAAAAATGAAACCGGCGGAAAACTGGATAATATTGCCGTTTGGAATATTGGTGAAAACTTTCCCTCTCTCGGTATCGGACACTTTATCTGGTATAAGGCAGGCGAACCAGCCCACTTTGAAGAAACTTTCCCCAGCCTTGTGATTTTTCTTAAGCAAAATGGCGCCAAATTACCGGCAATTTTAAAGCAACATCAAACCGCACCCTGGAAGACTCGCGAAGCCTTTAATACAGCAAAATCACGAGGAGAACTCAATGAGTTGATGGAGTTTTTAGCCACCACTAAAGATCTACAAGCACTCTTTATCTATCAACGCTTACAAGGTGCTTTGCAAAAAATGAAAGCTGTTTCTGAATATCCAGACTTCATTGAGATGAAATTTTATGAAGTTGCCGGTAGCCAAAATGGCTTATACGCCCTCATTGATTACGTCAACTTTAAAGGGGAAGGCATCAATACCGCTGAACGTTATCGCAATCAAGGTTGGGGATTAATGCAAGTTTTAGAAAAAATGGATCTCACCTTTGCCGGCAATACTAAAGCAGAGATTGATGCTTCAATTTTGGCCAGCTTTAGACAAGCAGCTGAACAAGTCCTCACGGATCGAGTCAACAATGCTGATCCTTCAAAAGGAGAATCTCGTTGGCTACCAGGATGGAAAAATCGAATCCAGACCTATCGTCCCTAATCCCGACGACGTCTCTAACACTTAGCTAAATAAAATTAGGAGATATCTCTGTTCTCTGCGATTTTTCTAAAGTCTCCTTTCTAGGACTGTATTGTTAAAAATAATCTTATTAAAATATTCTGTTAAAAGCCAGTACACAGATAGAGTTTACAGGCTTTTATCATTGGAATACTCACGATGACTCTAAATAGTTGTGGGGCAAAAGGCATAAAATAAAGTCTCAAAGATAGAGATAGAGATAGAGATAGAGATAGAGACAAAAATCATCTCACATAACAAAAGGGCTGAACCTTTAATATGGGTTCAGCCCTTTTTAATCCGTTACATCGTGATTCTTATTTACGCATCTGTTTTCTCATTAGCAGCCACTTGTGCTTGACGCTCCGCATACACTGCCTCAAAGTTAATTGGTGAAAGAATCACCGGCGGGAAACCCGCACCTGAGACAAGACTATCAAGCGATTGACGAACATACGGGTATAGGATATTCGGGCAATACCCCCCTTTAATAGCCCCTAATTGTACTTCAGGAAAGTTCGCTAATTGAAAAAGCCCTGCTTGTTCAACTTCTGCTACGAAAAGAACTTTCTCTTCGAGTTTTGCTGTAACAGTTACTTTTAATGCAACTTCATGAATGCCCTCTTCAATCTCACGCTCTTCATTACTGAGCTGAATTTGAATTTCTGGATTAGTAGCAGCTTTAAAAGCTTCTGGTGCATTTGGCGATTCTAAAGAAACATTCTTAGTGTAGATTCTTAAAATATCAAATGTCGCTTGGTTTTCTTGGCTCATTACGATTTACCTTTTTAATTTCTAAAATATCAAAACAATCCGTTATTGTGGAAGCTTTCCTGAGAGGTAGTCATCTAATTGATTTCTCTTATCAAGCATCATCAAATCATCACATCCCCCTACATGAAAATCCCCAATATAGATCTGTGGTACCGTATTTCTTCCTGAACGGGTTTGACACTCTTCCCAAAGTTTTGGATCACTATCAACATCAATTTTGATAGGCTCAACACCATGACGTGCAAGGATTTCAAATGCGCGACGGCAATAACCACATGTTGCTTTAAAATACACTTCTACTTTTTTCATACGTTAACTCCTTAACCTTTAGAGAGAGGTAAGTTCGCCTCCTGCCAACCAACAATACCGCCTACTAAAACATTTAAAGGTGCATTAGGATGCATCTTACGAAGTTTAATACACGCTTCATTTGCACGTGGGTCAGTATCGCTATATACAATAATTTGTTTCTTTCCAAATTGCGCTAAGCTTTCGAGCTTTTTCTCAAGCTCAGCTGCAGGAATATTGATCGCATTCGGGATATGCAATTTTTTAAAATCTTTTTTTGTTCTGATATCAATAAAGACGGCATTATCATCGTTATATTCACGGAGCGCATCAGTGACGCTCATACGGTATTTCTTTCCTCTTGCCGAATTAATTTCGTTCGCAATTAAAAGCGTTACGACAACAACAAATGCCGCCACAAACATCCAGTTCTGTTGGATAAAAGGCATAATAGAATTCATATAGTTACTCTTATTTTCATTATTTTTTCATTTTCGCTCGTGACGAAACATCACGCAACCATCGGATATCTTACGCTATTTTTAGCATAAATGATACAAATCTTGGTGGAACCTCTCTTAAGAGATCATCGTCAATGGACTGATCTTAAATATATGGCGACTCAAAACACCCTTTTCAAGTCTTAAGTAGTCCCCTTTTTTATCCCAATCACTTAAAACATAACGTTCATAACGATCTAAGTGTCTGTGATAACCTGCTCTATGAGTATGACCATGAATGATGACAGCGGCATTACTTTTCACAAAAAATTGGTCCACATAAGATGGCGTGACATCGACAATAGCTCTTTTAGGAGAGTTTTTACTACGTTCGCGAATTTTATTAGCAAGCTTTAAACGATAACGACGAGGCAATCTTTTTAAGAGCGCTAAAATAAGAGGATGACGAATCCATTTTTTATAGCGTTGATATTCAACATCATCGATACAGAGCTCATCACCGTGAATAAGCAAAATATTTTCGTCTTCAAGTTTAAGAGAATCTCCCACAAGCGTCATACTTGCCTTCGCCGCATAATTTTTGCCTAAAGCGAAGTCTCGATTGCCGGGAATAAAGATAATCTCTACCCCTTTATGGGATAGGGAGGTTAATGCATCAGCCACTGAATTCGTCAATGGTGTTTCAATATCATCGCCGGCCCAAAAATCAAATAGATCACCCAAAATATAGAGCCTATCGGCAGTTGGCGCAATATTTTCAATAAAAGCAAAGAAAGCCGTAACGATATCGTTACGACTTTCACTTAAATGGATATCGCTAATAAAAAGCGAAACCGCTTGATGACTCATTCGAGAATTACTCGCCAATCACTTCAACGCGTTCGATTAAAATATCTTCTACCGGTACATCGCCATGACCACGACGTGATGTTGTTTCAACTTTTGCCATCGCATCAATCACATCCATACCCTCTGTTACTTGACCAAAAACAGCATAACCCCAACCTTGTGGTGTTTGTGATTTATGATCTAAGAAACCATTATCCACTAAGTTCACAAAAAACTGTGAAGTTGCAGAATGCGGGTCCATCGTACGCGCCATTGCGACTGAACCACGAACATTTTTTAAGCCATTGTCCGCTTCATTTTTGATCGGTGCACGATGACCTTCACGTTTATCTTCCATGCCAGGTTCTAATCCACCACCTTGAACCATAAATCCTGGGATAATACGGTGAAAAAGCGTACCTTCGAAATAACCGTCTTTGGCATATTGAAGAAAGTTTGCAGCAGTTTCTGGTGCTTTCTCGTGATCTAAAGTAATCGTAAATTCGCCAACAGTTGTATGGAACTTAAGCATCTGTAAATAACCTCATTGCTAAATCGATAATCGTTATCGATATCAAAATTAAATAAATCTCATTGAAACACTCTCCACTACGCATCTTATGAATAATGGAGAGTCATATTGATGTCGAATCTCTCAACTATTCTGGAAGCACTTTATGAAGATTGTAATCAAATGGTGATTCGATCTTGATGATTTTACCATCTTTATCCGCAGGGAAAAGAACATTCTCACCCACAAAATAACGTATAACGCCATCAGGTCCCCCTGAGGTTCCTTCAAGAGTCACTACTTGACCTTTATTGTTCCACGTGAAACTTCCTTTTTCATCAAAGGTTTGATCGCCATCTCGGGTATCTAGATAAGTCTGCTTATAGAGATATTGACCATTATCTTCGAGCGTTAACTCCACATTAATACCACTACAATCAGCACATGGAAGTTCACCTTTATAGATACCTGCCCAATCTAAGGAATTTTGTGCCGTATGCTCTTGTTCAAATTCGGCTTGCGTATTTTGTTCAACCTCAGCGGGCGTCACAACCTCGTCCTTTTTAGGATCGTTACATGCGGCTAAAAATAAAGATGCACCTAAAACTAGTAGTAATTTCTTTTTCATGTCAACCTCTGCATTATCTTTCATTGAGAACATCCTGTTCCCGTGGTACTGCCATGATTAAAGCACAGTAAAATCACTGTGCCTCTTCGGTAAAATCGCTTGTTTCTAAGGCTTATCAACAAACTTCATGCTTTCTATAACAATCGGCTCTACAGGAACATCACCATGCATCCCTTTATTTCCTGTTTTAACCTTTTCTATTTTATCCACAACCTCCATACCGGAGACAACTTTACCGAAAACAGTATAGCCATTTCCATCTTGTCCGGGATAATCTAAGAATGTATTATTTTGGGTATTAATAAAAAACTGACTGGTTGCAGAGTTAGGATCCATCGTTCTGGCCATTGCAATGGAGCCTCGCTCATTTTTAAGACCATTATTAGACTCGATTTTAATCGGTGCCTTAGTCCCTTTTTGATTCATCTGCTCATCGAAGCCGCCGCCTTGAACCATAAAGCCATCAATCACACGATGAAAAATTAACCCATCATAAAAACCATCATCCACATAGTTCTTAAAATTTTCTACTGTTATAGGCGCTTTCTCTTCATTCAGCTCAATAACAATATTACCTGCGGTTGTATCCATTTCCACATATAAATTAGGTGCCTCTACCGCCTCTTTGGCAAAGCTTACGCCTGACACAAGTCCGGCAACTAATGCACCTGCTAACATCAATTTTTTCATGTTTTCTCCTATAGGGGTAAAGCACAACATGTGCACGCCCCGATTTCTGCTCACAAATAGTTCTAATATAAAACAAACAATATTGTTAAAACGGATTATTCGAAAGATCTTATAAAAAAGTCAAAATCCCCAAAAAACCATAAATATCCTGTGGTCATGAGATTATTCCCCATCAAGTCCATCAAACATATTAACCTATTGAATTACTTCAAGATAAACTGCTTCAATTTCCACACGATGAGGATCACTACTTTGATCAAGCTCCCCTAAAATTTTGACGGTAGTTCCCGGCGTCACAGTCTGATGTCGCCAAACGTGATCTTCTATCTCAACAATAATATCCCCTGAGGCATCTTTAAAGAGATACTTTTCCTGATCATGACCTTGCCGCTGAACAATGTTTCCTTGAATAGAGACATAAGTATTATCAGCCATTTCACGAACAGCTGCGACATTACTAATGACATATGGAGGAACGATATCCTTTTGTGCCACAACGTTCGCATCATTCTCCATAAACTGAGCCTGCGCCATCATGGTTGTTCCTACAAAGAGTGTTGCTATGAATAATTTTTTCATTTGAAATCATCCTTACCACATTAGGGAGCCATTGCATTATAACGAACCGTCAACACATTAACATTGTTTCAAGTTGTTATTCTTCAATTAATGATGAAAAGATTCTTATGAGACTCTTTTGAAAATAGGGGTCAAAAAGTCCTATTTCAATCCCTCTAGCCCATTAAATATGGCATAAAAATAGATAAAAAAAAGGTGAGAATATTCATCTCACCTTTTTATCTATTATTCTTTAACACCATTATGCACGGCTTGAATATTCTTTAGTATCTGTATTCACAACAATTTTAGTCCCATTTTCAATATACTCTGGTACTGAAACAGTGATCCCTGTAGAAAGCTTTGCCGGCTTGTTACGTTTCGTTGCACTTGCACCTTTAAGTTCAGGTGCAGTATCCACTACTTCTAACACAACCGTTTGCGGTAATGATAAGGCAACAGGCGCTTCATTAATTAATGAAACATAATATCCTTCAATGCCTTCAAGAATAAACCCAGCATCGTCTCCGACCATCTTCTCGCTTAAATAGTATTGGCTAAAATCTTCACTATCCATAAATACATAGTTATCGCCATCTTTATAAGAGTAGGTCGCTTCACGCTTGCTAAGTTGAACATCATCGAGCTCATCGTCTGCACGAAGAGAAAGATCAAGTTTATGATTATCGGGAATTGAGAACATCTGAATTCTAAATGTAGTATTTCCACCCCTAGCAGTTGGTGCAGACTTTTCAACCTCTCTCACCAAGTAATAGAGATTATTATGCAAAATGACGTCTCCACGACGTACATCATTGGCTTTTTTCATTTTTAATACTCCTCAATTCATCGATAATCATTGCCATATTTTTATGATGGCTTCTTTAGTATATAACAACTAATCTTATGACTTATGCTCACGAGGATCAATATCAAAATAGTCCAAACGTTTTTTTAAAGTCGAACGAGTAATGCCTAAGATTTCAGAAGCTTTTGACTGATTACCATCAGTGTATTCTAAAACTTTCTCAAAAAGCGGACGCTCAACTTCATTAATCACTAAACGATAGAGGTTAGGTGGATACTTCCCATCTAACATCCCTGAAATTTCGTCTAACGCTTCTTTTACTGACTCACGCAATGGAATATGGTCTTTAAGACGCTCACGAGAAATCATTTTTTACTCCTAAAATATCTGTCAAAAATTAAAGTTACATATGAAAGAACAAATGGACAATTAATGATCCGAAAAAATCTGACGAATCCAATCAAGCTGTTTTTCTGGTACTCGCTCCCGCAACATGTTACTACGTAACTCTGCAGGAATTTCTCGGTCCCCTAAGTACCAGAGGATATGTTTCCGTGAAACACGGATTCCTTTATCAACACCATAAAACTCATGAAGCTCACCGACATGATTTAACACCGTTGTCAGTAACTCTTCCTGAGTTGGAACGTACACTTCACCTTGTGTCAAAGAACGAAACAACCAGGGATTTCCCAAGGCTGCACGGCCAATCATGACCGCATCCGCACCTGTGTGACACAATACGTGTTGTGCTTTCTCTATCGAATCAATATCTCCATTTGCAATAACAGGAATACTGATCGCTTCTTTCACTTTTGCAATCGTGTCATATTCAGCTTCACCGAGAAAGCGATCTTCTCTCGTCCGTCCATGAATTGCTAAAGCTTGTATTCCTATCTCTTGTGCGTATTGTGCAATGGTAATAGCATTTTTATTCTCGCGATCCCATCCTGTACGGATCTTTAAGGTCACGGGAACATCCACGGCTGCTACCACTGCTTTTAAAATCTCTATTACTAAAGGCTCATCTTGTAATAAGGCAGATCCTGCTGCTTTTTTACAAACCTTTTTGGCAGGACATCCCATATTAATATCGATAATCTGGGCGCCACTTTCGACACTAAATCGCGCAGCATCGGCCATCATCTCTGGGTCATACCCTACAATTTGTGCACTTACCGGTGTCACTTCCCCATCATAAGTAAAGCGAAGTTGGGATTTTTCAGTCTCCCAGAGCTCAGAATTAGCGTTTACCATTTCGCAAACAGCAAGCCCTGCCCCCATCTCCCGACAAATCTTACGGAAAGGAAGATCCGTTACCCCCGCCATTGGTGCTAACACGAAAGGCGATGATATTTGATAATGCCCTATTTTCATTACTGTTTCTTAATACCGTGGAGTCTCGTCCATCCATCTACACTCTTATCGGCTTCAAACGTAAATACATCACGATAAGCCTCTTTCACAAATTCTGCGTCATGATCTAAAAGACCTGCTAACACTAAATGCCCACCCGGCTCCACAAGATTGCCAAGAATAGGGGCAAGCTCGACTAAAGGTCCTGACAAGATATTTGACAAGACGACCTTCGCTTTGGGGGGGTTAAAGTTCTCTGGTAGTGCTGGATGAACAACAACATTATTACGCTCAGCATTTTGTTCTGTTGCATAGATCGCTTGCGCATCAATATCGGTGCTAAAGCACTCTTTTGCCCCTAAAAGTTTCCCCGCAATTCCCAGAATCCCAGAACCACAACCATAATCAATTATCGTTTCGTTCACAAATTCTGCGCGGTTTTCTGATAACCATTCAAGACAAAGAGCTGTCGTTGGATGTGTTCCTGTGCCAAAAGCTAAACCGGGATCTAATCTCACGGTGGCTACAGCAGGCTCAGGAGAAGGAAGGTGCGTTGGGCAGATCCATAAATTTTCACCAAACTTAATAGGCTTGTAATGATCCTGCCACGCTCTTACCCAATCTTTATCTTCTAATTCACTAGTTTCAACAATCGGTAAATATGGCTCATCTAAATATTGCGTTAAAAAAGCTTTAATCGCTTCTACGTCACAAGGCACTTCATAAAGCCCCGTCACAAGCGTATTTCTCCATAAGGGTGTTTCACCTGGGAGAGGTTCGAATATAGGATCATCTTCGCCATCTTTCATCGTTACCGCAACTGCGCCAGATTCCACTAATGCTTCATCTAATGCTTCCGCAGTAAATCGCATGTCAGCTTTCAAAGTTAATTCAAACCATTTATTCATAGTTCACCGTGTCACTAATTTATTGAGGGGAGAATACTAGCTAAGATGTGAAACATAATCAAGCAAAAGTGGCGTTGATCATTCCTTTTTGATTTCTTAGCAGGTCATAGATCATAACAAAATTTGCTAGACAATTGCGCATTTTTTTTGCTAATTCTCCTTTTAGAGCAAAGAGATATCCTCAAAAGGCTGAAAAAACCATTATTAAACAAATAGCTCCAAAAGATCCTCACAACTTCAAAAAAAGAAGATTCACCAACTTAAACGCAGAAACATAGTACACTGAGCGCTGATTATCATTTTTAGTTTCTATATTTTTTTAGATGAAAGAGGTGACTGAATGAGTGAAAAATATGATCTAAGAAAAATTAAATGGCGTTCACGTCGTGGAATGCGAGAATTAGATGCGTTATGCGATCGCTATCTAGCCAACCACTTTGAAAGTGCCCCAGATGAAGAAAAAGATCTCTATCTTTCACTTCTTGATATGCAAGATCCCGAACTCTACTCCTTGCTAATGCATCGCTCGGAATATCCAACGCCGGCAATCAAAGCTTTAGTATTAAAGATGAATCCCGATCTGATAGATTTAACATAGAAATACTATTTGTAGATATAAAGATCTCATAACTCTTGGTTTGATAAATCCTTATAGACTTTTTAAACCTGATCGTTTTACCACAAAACAGATAGAGACAAGAAAAAGCCCAACTATTTCTAGTTGGGCTTCTCTTTATATGGTGCCGGCACCACGAATCGAACGCGGGACCTACTGATTACAAGTCAGTTGCTCTACCAACTGAGCTACGCCGGCTTACTGCATTGCAGGAATAGGATTATAGATAGGAAGAATCCCTCTGTCAACTCCCACTAGTAAATTTGATCTTAAACCACTCAATTTCAGTGAAAATAGAAGCCTCAATACCTCGCTGAATCTAAATCTGAAACTCATGCCGACCTTTAAGAATAAAGAGATGGTGACCAACGATAGTCATCATCGACTGGGAACCCAAAAAAACTTGGGCGATGTTTCTAAAAACTAAAAAAACTCTTTTAAAAGAGACTAATCAATACTGTTTTTTAAGGCTTCCCCCCACCACAAAAAAACAGACAAGAAAAAACCCAACACTTAAAAGTATTGGGTTGATCTTTGATATGGTGCCGGCACCACGAATCGAACGCGGGACCTACTGATTACAAGTCAGTTGCTCTACCAACTGAGCTACGCCGGCTGAACTACATTTCAGAATTAGGATTATAGGGAGGAACAATCTCCCTGTCAACATCTGCGCAACAATCAATCAATATTCTGTAATTTCTCCCGAAAAAATGCATTTTGCACCGTATGTTTTGCTCGTTTAAAATGATGAAAAGCCTCAATAACCTGTTGATCTCTGAGGTCAAAACAACCTTCTAGAGCTTTTTCTTCCAAGATCCCTAAAATTTCTGCACGATAAGTACGATATTGAATATTAAGGGCTGCATCTGCCTGAAATTTACGAAATGATTCCACAATCCAACGATGAGTATTTGCATGAGGAGATAGACATTTTAAGACTACTGCCGAATGTAATCCTGTACTCTTATCTAGATGAAATCCTAAATGAGCCAACTGATAACCCATTGATTCCCAGAACTGTAAAAGATCTGCTGTTAACCCAAAACTGACAGATATAAACTCTCGCTGAACCTTCATTTTTTCTTCTAAAAATTTTACCATGATCTGGCCAATTCCCCGCCGGCGTAAGGGTTGAACCACCGAAATACGAGAAATCCTCACAGACGTAGCAAGCATCGCTTCCGGAAAATAACTCTGACCTGTCAACATCTGTGCTACTAAATTCCCCCTAGGTCTTCGAAGCCCTCGAAAAACAGCTTCTGTTAATTCAAGCGATAACCCCCCTTCTTCCATTGCCCAAATCGCCCCTATGAGTTTTTGTTGATAAAAAGCCAAAACAAAAACTTGGGAAGGCGCATCAAACAATCGACGTAAATCTTGAATATTCGTCTGGTAATGCGTGTCATTTAATAGATGGTATAGCGCCCTTAATTTTGGCAAATCCTCTCTTAAATCCGCAATATTTTGCCTATCATAACATTGCAGTTCAAGCTCCTTTGACTCAAATTCAAGAACTTGATTCACCGCATTCTTCATCACCCCATCTGAATCTTGAAACATTAAGCCATCACAAAATTGCTTTAAAAGATCCTTCCCTAAAAAGCGCTTTAATTGATATAGTTGATAGGCCCGTTTAATCTCTATCAGGTCTTGAATTTTTTCTCGTAAACCTTGCCCTGTTCCCTCATAATTTTCTACAGAAGAGATCATTAACACTTTCTGAAAACGTCGGCATAATCGTTCTAAATGCGCCAATGGCATTTTGGCAGCCTCTTCAATAATTAATGTTTGAGAAGGTTGATCATTTTCTGAGATTGTTAAGAAAAGCGCATCCGGCGCCCGAAATTGTAGACCTGAAATTCCTTGATATTGCTCAATCGCATTTTGATTAGGAGCCGTTAAAATATAATGATGCGGATGAGTAGCAATCAGCTTTGCACCTAACCATGATTTTCCCGAGCCTCGTCCAGAAAAGAGCGTAAAAACCCCCTGCTTTTCCTGTAAAAAATCATTCATCACGGCAACTTGCTCATCAATATCGCCGGCATTCGTCACAGAAGCCTCTTTTTTTTCAGCTTCTCCTAATTCCAACTCTAAAGGTGAAGTGAGCACTCCTTTTCGCCATTGATAAGCAAATCTCGTCAATAATCCCCTCCAATATTGATCAAAATAGGGGGTAGGAATTATTGTTTCATGAAATCGACCGCTTTCAGTCACTTCTAATTGCGCTTGTGCTAAAAGTACTAAGATTCCACCCGCCGCAATGGTTGCTGAGATCGATAAAAGATAGTCTAACGGCACACCTGAACGAATATCTAATATCACTGCAGATGTGGTTAATCCAAGGTACTCTCGGGTTTTATTGAGAGACAATGCCTCTGATTGCAAGGATGGATGATCTGAAAAAAAGAGATAATTGGGAAATAACTCAGAGAAAGCTGTGCAAAGAAGCCTAATCTCTTTCTCATCAATAATCTCTACGACACATACTTGCCGTCTTTTAGGATGTTTGATCTCTTTAAATAGGTTATTAAACATCTCCCTCCCTCTATCTCTGTCGTTGATCTATCAATCTCAATATCATTTCTGCATGATGCCGTTTGATAAAAGAAACTTTAATGGATTCCTCATAATACATAATACGGCGTATTGAGATAGGTACAAAAAAGGCATAAAAAAACCTCCGTAAACGGAGGTTTTTTAATTTGGTGGGTCATGAGGGATTCGAACCTTCGACCAATTGGTTAAAAGCCAACTGCTCTACCACTGAGCTAATGACCCTCAGAGAAGAGTTAGTATTATAGTGATTTTTCACTCTACGTCAACTCTATTTTTAGATATTTTTACTTTTCAGTAAAATATCCTCAAAATACATCCTTCTATAAATCCCTATAGATATTATACAATACCCTATAGGTCACTCGGATGATAAAAAAATCTCCTATAAAGGAGATCTTTTAATTTGGTGGGTCATGAGGGATTCGAACCTTCGACCAATTGGTTAAAAGCCAACTGCTCTACCACTGAGCTAATGACCCCGAGGAATTAGTATTATAGAGATTTAAACTTTATCGTCAACTCCGTTAAAGGGTTTTTCCCAATTTTGCGCAAAATAAATCCAGAGATGAGCGATAACCTCCTGTTTTACAGAGAAAACCTCTTTGTCATCTAAATACGATTATTCATCACATTCGTTTCAACAAAGCCCCATCTCCTCCTTCAAAGACTGTGACTCACTGCTATATCCCCCCTTTTTTTCGCTGACAACCCATCCCTCGGCTCCCTTAAAACAGTCCTCAAACCACTCTTCTTATAAAAGTAAACACATAAATCGCCGCAGGTCATCTCTATTATAAACTTCTTAGACATCTGAATTATTCTCCACTATGATCTTTAATTCAGGAAATAAAAAGGCTTTGTCCATTCCTAAAATTTCTCTCTTCTCTGTCTTAAAGGATTTTCAATCGTGAAAAATCGTGTATTTGGAAGTACGCTAATTATAGCCGGTACCGCCGTAGGAGCTGGAATGTTAGCCATGCCCCTAACTTCTGCCCAAATGGGTTTTGGCATGACCTTCTTCCTACTCTTCGTATTATGGGTTCTACTGACCTTCACAGCCCTGCTTTATGCTGAAGTTCACCAATATAGTCCTAACGATGCAGGCATTGCCGGAATTACAGAACAATATTTTGGTTTAACCGGAAAACTTATCGTTAATTTTATCCTCCTCTTCTTTATGTACGCAGTATTAACCGCCTATATCACAGGAAGTGGCAATTTACTCTTTAGTCTCTTACCCACATCATGGAATTTAGATCCTGAAAAAGCTCAAAAAATTGCAGCATTAGCCTTTGCGATTCTCTTTGGAATTATTGTCACTATCGGTATTGCGCTATCGGATATTACTAATCGACTCTTCTTTGGTTTAAAAGTCTTAAGCTTTATCATCTTACTCTATCTTCTCTTTGGAAAAGTATCCCTGAACAACCTGCAATATGCGCCCACGGATAACTTATTGCTATTTTCCGCGCTTCCCATTTTCTTCATGACCTTTGGTTTCCATATCTGTACTCCTACCATTAATGAATACCTTCAAGGTGATAACCGCCGTTTACGCCTGGCATGTATCTTTGGCTCTACCGGCATTTTCATCATCTATATTATCTGGCAAATGGCAACTCATGGTGTTCTAGAGCAATCGAAACTCCTCGCAATCTTAAATGAAGACCCGAGCTTAAATGGATTAATTCATGCTTTTGAAGTCACAACAGGTAGCAAAACAATTAGTGAAATTGTCCGAGTCTTCTCTGTATTAGCTTTAACAACCTCATATATTGGGGTTTCTTTAGGGTTATCAAATGCCGTAAAAGATCTTTTAGCGCACTTCAATATGCGAAAAAACAGTCTTATGGTGGGCGCAATAACCTTTATTCCCCCCATCATCGTTGGTTTTACGTATCCCAATATTTTCTTAAGCGCATTTAGTTTTGCCGGCGTTATTTTTGCCTTTATTGGGGTGCTCTTACCTGTCGCACTCGTCTATAAATCTCGTAAAATCCACCCTCATGGCAAACATGTTCGAGGAGGAAATCTCTCACTGATTTTAGCCGTGCTATTTGCATTAATGATTATCTTTGTCGGCTCTTTTCCTGAACTTCTAAATCTACCTAAAGTGGTAGGCTAGTATCTTAAGCTTTACCAAATAGGTTATCGGAGCATAAGATAAAATCGTAAAAAAGGGGGGATCATCCCCCCTTTTTATCGTTGACCTTATCAAGGTATTATCGATTAATTCTTCATCTATTGAATTTCAAGATTGACCATCTCACGAAGCTGATCAATATCCAAAAGTTTAATCTGACGATGATTCACTTCAATCAATCCTTGGTCCTGAAGTTTCTTCAATAAACGACTCACCGTCTCCACTGCTAACCCTAAATAACTGCCAATATCTGCCCGGGACATACTTAATGAAAACTCCGTTGCAGAATATCCTCTACGCTTTAATCTCGCTGAGAGACTCAAAAACAGAGCTATCAATCGCGCTTTAGCAGGCTGGGAACCAATCATTGTCATCATCTGCTCATCACATTTAATTTCATGACTCATGATTTTTAATAATTGTCTTGAGATATTGGGGATCGTGACAGCAATAGTATCTAACTGATTATAAGGAATCTCACATAAGCTTGTTGTTTCTAATGTTTTAGCACCACAAGAATGGGTTCCTGAACTTAAAGCATCTAGCCCAATGATTTCTCCAGGAAGATAAAAGCTCGTAACATATTCGGTACCATCATTTGCAACTTTATATGTCTTCACTGCACCAGATCTCACAGCATAAAGCGATGTGAATTGATCACCTGGATAGTAAACGTGTTTTCCACGTGATAGGGGTTTCCCTCGCTGTACAATTTTTTCGAGTTTTACAAACTCGTTATTTTCTAAACCGACAGGGAGACAAAGTTGTTGCAAACTACAATTCCCACATGCGACTTTTATTTTCTTTTGCATGCCCTTTTACCTCAAACAAGATATTTTAGTCTCTTATAGTAAGAGTCATAATGCGCAATTTTAACACATTGAAATGTAAAAATGACATTAATCCCCTTAGAATAATTTTAACTAATTTAATTTATATTTCTTTGTATTTCTTTATATTTAAATCTGTAAATCTCAATATATGCTTAATGTATATTAAATATTTTGTGGAACAATGCCGACTTCCTACACAAATATATATTAAACATATAACAAGAACATGAATTTTTCATAGCGGTCAATACACTATCTCATTTATCAGTCCCTAAAATATTAACATCGCATCAGCTAAATTTAAAACGACGACCCCCACCACCACTAAGGTCAAACTAATTAACTTCTGCATAGTGAGTCTTTCTCGAAAGAACAATGCTCCTGAAATAGTCATTAAAACAGTAGATAAACCAGCCCATACAGCGTAGCCGATACTCATATCAATACGACTCATCACTAAGGTAATGATAAACAGAAAAAGCGTATAACCCGCGATGACACCCAAAACACTATATTTAGGCGCACCACATCCCAGAAACTTCAAGCAGGTTGTGGCAAAAGCACTGCAAAAGATTGCAAAAATCAGTAAAACCCAAACATTAATGCTATCGAAAAAGGCAAAAAACTCAGTCATGGGTCACCTTTTTCTGTGGCTCAAAGGTTAAACCAATAACCCCTAGACTAATTAATATAAAGGCGATAATTTTTGTATTTGAAAGATAAGCATCAAAAAAGAGAATATCAATAATCGATATTGCGACCATCCCGATCGCTGTCCACAGCGCATAAGCGATAGATATCTGCACTTTTGCAATACAAGCCACAAATGCAACAAAACCTAACCCATAAAATACGAGCATCAAAATAGAGGGTAAAATCATATTAAACCCATCTGATAATTTCATACAAACGGTTCCTATAACTTCGAAACAGATTGCAATGGCCATTAGTAATACAGCTGGCATAATCCCCTTCTCTACCTATTATCTTTTAAATTATGGCTGTCATTCTACACACTTTTTTGACACTATTCTGATCTAATTCATCAATTCCTCAGAATCTCTCTAAGATTTCACACCCGGAGACGATAAAAAATGATGGGGAATATTTAAAATCTCCTTTTAAAATGCTTTTTTATAATTACCCTACCAAGAAAAGCTCTCTTTCTAATCTCTTTCTAATCTATTTTTAAAAAACTTTTTCTCTAAAAGGATATTTCCTAGAAAAGAAGGATCATACATTAACTGAAGGTTATCAACAGACTGTTATGAGAGAGTCTCATCAAGACCTACGTATCTTAAGATGTCATAAGAGTAATCCTTTTTATTAGTTTTCTTAGTTGAACGATTCTCCTCACGATTGAAATCCGCAATTTAGCCGTGCCCGCCTCGTTGAGTAATAACCTTCTCTTTTTATTTTTTCCACAACTAAGGTCATCTAAAACATCCCCCATCAATCTGTAAAATAATCTTCATAACGGTTCATAACGGTTTTAAATTTCTCTACTGATGCTCATTAATCATAAACATTTCAAAAAGTTTCACCGACTTTGACAAAAAACAGAAAACCCAAAAAAGGTTTCTCTTCCTTAAAAACAGTAGCGTCAACACTCGCTAAAAAACAAAACATCCCCTTTTTTTCTATTCTTCCCTAATAAACATTTGCATTTATATGAAACATCTATATAATGGCTTCTTCATTGACGCGGGGTGGAGCAGTCTGGTAGCTCGTCGGGCTCATAACCCGAAGGTCGTTGGTTCAAATCCGGCCCCCGCAACCAAATAATAAAAAAGCCCGTTTTTAAGCGGGCTTTTTGCTTATTCAAATTTTTTTAT
>JASLEF010000068.1 GCA_030151245.1 Ignatzschineria sp.
ATCTTAAGAATATCTCTTTTGTAAAATCATCGTGTGATCAGCGATCTATCTCTTCAAATACCATCCTGATTTATGAGAAGATATTTTCTCTATTGATCAACACTATTTTATTAAAGTGGAGAGACGTTCATACTGCGACCACTTCCCACCATACGCACACGTTGCCCTGCCCGGAACATGGAAACATCTTGTTTTTGGACAACAGCAATGGTTTTACCCTCATCTGTTTTAATCTCTAGCTCCACCGCGTGAACTTCTGCCAGTTTCTGTCCAGCTTTATTTCCTGCCATTCCACCGGCGATAGCACCTACTGCAGTCGTAATATTACGGCCTCGGCCGCCCCCCACAGAGTTTCCTACAACCCCTCCAAGCACAGCTCCTGAAATAGTGCCTAAACCTGATTCTTCAGCTTGAATGGTCACGGGACGAACGTTTAAAACCGTACCATATGACACTTCTCTCACCGTTTTTGCTTGATTGCCGGTATAAACATCCCCTGAATAAACGCCTGAGTTTGTACATCCTGCTAATGTTAATACGGCAAGACCCACTAATGTCATTTTTTTCATTCTTGTACCCTCTTATCAAATTAATACGGAACTACTCTCAATCTACTAAATTCTTTAATCCTTAAAATTATATCAAAGAATTACGGATGAATGTTAGTGTCATAGTATCTTACAGATTCACGATGGAGACAATGCGATTATTTAACTTTATAGTATCAATCAGCCAGTTATAATATATTCGATAAAAATAAAGACATTACGGAGCTGCTTCTACGCGATTTATACTACAATCTTCTATATTAATCGATGCCACTCTTGGAAAACGCGGGATTCCTTTTTTTGTAAAGCCGTTATGTAAATAACGAATGGTACTCCCTATTTTGGGAGGAGATTGCCGCATGGCATCTGTTAAACCAGATCCTACACGAAAATGTTTAATCTCATTATCAATCACAGCCTCAACCTCTAAAGCCCCCACCATATCTCGATATTTTCCCTTTCCCGCACTAAATCCCCGAATAATGGCGCAACCATCATCAATCTCTTTGACCTTCAAAAGCGCATCGTGACGAATATAGGGACGATAATGTGACATTTGATGGTGTAACATCAAGCCTTCTCCTCCGGCATCAATAATCTCTTTCAATAGCAGATCTAAGGCATCATCAGAGGATAGTTGAATTTGTTCGATCATCTTTACATGAGGATTACTGACCGCTAAATCTCTCAAATAAGTACGCATGACAGCAACTCTCTCCTGAAATGTCCCCTTCTCCGCAGGCAAATCAAAAATTTGATATGTTACCTGCTTCCAAAGGGGATCTTGTACATCATTACGGGCAATGAGTCCTGATAAGCGTTGAAAAGTTTCTCGCCCTAACCAAATTTCTCCATCTAAAGGCTTCTCTCCTAAATGGGCCGTAAACCAATCAGGCGTCACAATGGCATATCCTTGCCGAGAAAATAGAGTCGTTCCATCCCAATAACCCCGAATACCATCTAGCTTTTCACTCACATAGTACTCTTCTATCTTCAAATTCGATTCTTTCTGTGGCGTCATGCTCACCCCATGCTGCAAGGGTACGGCAATACTCATTGATAAATTTATTAATAACAAAAATAGCGCCCATAAAATGGCGCTATTTGTGAATATCCGTTGTAAAGATTGTCCCATGATTCACTCCTCTCTTTTATCAATAAAAGAGTAAAGCTAGGAGCTTGCTTCAAACTTTAGGGAGACTTCTTCACAAAAAAACTGCAATAAAGGTTAATCTAACTGTCGATCAATGCGACGAATCGGAATATTCAAAATCAATAATATAACACCGACGATCACGAGTGCCATGATCACTGTAAAGAAGATATCAGGTAGATCTGTAATCGTATCGGCTTGTACATTACCTCCCACTTTCGATGCCACTAAATTTCCAAGAGACAATGATGCAAACCATAATCCCATAATTTGACCTCGAATCATTCTTGGTGCAATTTTCGTCATGATCGATAATCCCACAGGACTCAGGCAGAGCTCTCCAAATGTTAAAAAGAGCATACAAGCGATCATCCAAGATGGGGAAGCTAATGCGTCACCACTAACTACTAACTGGCTTGCAATATAGAGACATACAAAACCAATCGCTGCAAAAAAGAGTCCAAAGGCAAACTTCGTAATACTACTTGGCTCTAAATGATAGCGATTCATCAATGGCCAAAGCGCTGCAAATAGAGGGGCAAAGATAATGATAAAAATCGAGTTAACAGATTGAAACCATTCGGTAGGTACTTCAAAACCTAATATATGACGATCCGTATAGCTATCTACAAAAAGATTCATTGAGGTCGGCTGTTGTTCAAATGCAGACCAGAAAAATGCCGAGGCAATAAATAAAATTAAGCAAATTAATAATTGAAACCGCTCTTTACGGGTTAATTTTGCGAGAAAAAAGAGCCCTAGAAAATAAGCGCCCACCGAAATCGTTAAAATAACGGTTGTATAATCTACTATTGCTGTCGGTGAAAAAGGAATGAGCTCTATACTCACCCCAATGAATAACAGTATAAAAAGTACTAAGGCTCCAAATACCACATTCTTGGTATTTTTAGTAACATTATTGGGAGTTCCCCATGTTTTTTCGATCTTTTGTGAATCTGCAAAGCGTTCCATTGCCGGCATCGCTTTCACTCTAAAGACAAATAGCGCGATTAACATACCAATACCGCCTACCGCAAATCCAGCATGCCAGCCAAACTCTTTATTTAGGATTCCCCCAATAATTGGCGCTAAAAAAGCCCCTAAGTTTATTCCCATATAAAAAATAGAGAAACCACTATCCCGACGATGATCTCCCTCTTTGTAGAGCATCCCTACAATAACCGAGATACAGGTTTTAAATAATCCTGACCCTATCACAATCAGAATCAACCCTAAATAAAAGAAATGTACGGCAAGCCAAGCTGATAACGCAATAGAGAGATGCCCGAGTGCAATGATAATCGAGCCATACCAAACGCTTCGCTCCTGTCCTAACCAATTATCGGCGATCCATCCTCCTGGCAAAGCCGAAAGATAAATGGCTCCTCCAAAAATACCCACAATGGCTGATGCAGTGGCGGTATCCATGCCCAATCCATTGTTGTTGATCGTCGCCACCATAAAGAGAATTAATATAGGCCGGATGCCATAAAAAGAAAATCGCTCCCACATTTCTGTGAAAAAGAGCGAGCTCAACGGTTTAGGATGCCCAAAGAATGCATTATCTTCGGTTTTTACTTTCGCCATAACTATTTTACCTTTTTTCAATTGCGGCTCATAAGTAATTCTTTTAGAAGCTTATTTCATGACCGCAATGACCTTGCTCCGCTTAAAGAGCGCCGTCAAATGATTGTTTATTATAAAAATTTCATCTGACTATAGTTACGTACTCTTTTTAATAGTTCAAATTAGTTACCCATAATGGTAATCAATTACTCAATTTCCCCATCTCTTTTCTTAAATAGAACACTCCTCAATGGAGACTTTGAACAATGTTATAGTCACTTTTCGCTCGCAGTAGTATCAGATACCTTAAAATCACATGGCTATCGTTTGATTACTGAATCGGCTCAAAATAATCAATAATGAGCTGCAAGTTACGATTTCCTCGCCATTCATTGATATCTAACTTAAAAGCACAATGAATCTCTCGCACATTATCGACGAGTTGATGCGCCTGGAAAAATGCCATCGCTTCAAAAGTCATCGCGCTTTTCGGCATTTTCAAAGTAAATTTGAGATGCGCCCCTTTTAAAACTCGATAATCCAATACCTCAAAAGCGTCATCAAAAACAGGCTCAGGGAATTGCTGCCCCCAAGGATAAGCCAGTTTAATCTCATCAGCGAAACCTAAATTAAACCCTGTTACCGGCAATTGCCCATCACTATAAATTTTTTGACTCAGTAACTCCTCACTATGCGGAGTCATCTCAATAAAACGAGCAATCTCTTCGCTCATCGCCGCTTCAAATTTCGGAAGATTATCCTCATAAATAGAGAGGCCCGCCGCCATAGCATGTCCGCCGAAAGTCTCAATTAAGCCTTGATGATCCCTAGCGACATTACTCATAAGATCTCGTAAATGAATACCTCGAATAGAACGACCTGAACCTTTGAGTAATCCCTCATTATCATAGGCAAAAATAAAAGTAGGACGGTAATATTGCTCTTTAATACGAGATGCGACAATCCCTGTAATTCCTTGATGCCATGATTCATCATAGAGACAGATAGAGAGCGGTAAGTCCTCTTTACTTAAGGTAATATCGGTTAAGATACTATCCGCTGTTTCTCGCATTTCATGCTCAATATTTTTTCGCTCCTCATTCATCGTCAATAATTCATTGGCTATCGCCAAGGCTTCTTCAGGCTGATTGGTTAACAACAACTCAATACCAACTTGCATATTATCTAAGCGCCCCGCCGCATTTAATAACGGCGCAATCCCAAATCCGATATCACTCGTAGATAATGTTTCGCGTTTTCGATTTGACACCTCAATTAATGCGTTAATACCGGCAATCATCACCCCTTGGCGCATTCGAAGCAACCCTTGCTGCGCAATTTTACGATTATTCGCATCTAATGGCACTAAATCAGAGATAGTACCTAAAGCCACAATATCCAGATATTTTGCAAGATTAGGCGCGGGGTGTTCTCCAAAATAATTGATATTCATAAGCTTCGCTCGAACGCTTAATAAGAGATAAAAAATAACGCCCACACCCGCTAAAGCCTTACTCGGAAACTGATCTCCCACTAAATTTGGATTAATAATCGCATGGGCATTGGGTAATATTTCTGGAGGAAGGTGATGATCTGTGACAATCACCTCAATCCCGTTCTCTCGGGCTAGCGCAACACCTTCAATATTAGAGATCCCGTTATCCACCGTAATTAATAAATCAGGGGGATTTCGCAAAATTTTCTGCACTAAAGAGCGGGATAAACCATATCCATCAAGAATACGATGCGGCACAGTATAACGGACGTTTTGCGCACCAAACTCCTGTAGAACTCTTATCGCAAGCGCAATACTGGTTGCCCCATCAACATCATAATCCCCGACAATCAAAATCTCTTTCTGTGCCAAGATGGCATCTACTAAGAGGGTTGTTGCCGATTCAATATTACTTAATGAATGATAAGGATGTAGCCCTCTTAATGTTAAATCTAGTGCGGACTCATCTTCTATAGCACGGTTTTTTAAAACCTCTTGTAACAATGATGAGTGCTGATGAGAGCTAAATTGATGTTGAGGCTGCCTACGAACAATTTTCATCATTTACGCCTTTTGAATCAAAAAAGTAAAAATACCATCTTCGATCGTAAAATCTAATAACTGATGATGGGTTCTCACTAAATAGGCTTTAAAATCAATTTCAGAATGAGGATCTGTCGCTAATACTTTTAAAATATCACCCGTTTTTGCTCTCATTAATGCTTGCTTTGTCTTTAAGATTGGCATGGGACAATTGAGCCCCTTGAGGTCAATTTCTATCATCGGTTGATTATCATTTGTTAACGTCATTACTCTCATCCTTTTCTCTTACTTAACATTCATCTATATCATGATGTTATCGTGTCAAACTATCGCTTAAAAATAGAGAGTGAGGCAAAAAACCCTCTCTATTTTCAGGCCATAGTATACGTGATTCCCTAAAGATCTTCTTCCCCTTTATCTTTTAAGATCAAGGGAACGTGCATATTGATCTCCCCCTGAGCTATCATCATCACCCTCCCCTTCCTGATATTCCGTCATATGAGCTCTCAATATTAAAAAACCTGACGCCTCTCAGTGAATTTTTTAAGGCGTCAGGTTTTATCAAGTGGTGGTAATGAGGCTTACAGCTGGAAATTAAATGTATCTGAAGGAACCGTATATGCCATCACAATAGCATCTTCTCGCCCATTGACATGACACGGATAATATCCTTTACGAACCCCCACTTGATTGAAGCCGATACGATCATAAAGCGCTCTAGCAGGGGTATTTCCTTCCCTGACCTCTAAAAAAATAGTCGCTAATTGATGCTGATCACCCAATTTTAATACCTGTTCTAGCAGATAACGTCCTAAACGTTTACCTTGATGAATAGGATCTACCGTAATGTGTAATAGATGCCCCTCATCTAAGATAATAGAGACAAAAGCATAACCAATCAGCTCTCCCTCCATTAATAACTTCATCCGAATCACTTTCTGATTGAAAACATCAATCATCTGCTCACGGCTCCAAGGGACGGGATATGCCCGAACTTCAATCTCTAAAATTGCTTCTAAATCATCTAAAGTTGCTTCTTCTAGCGTCAATAATTGTTGAATATCCACTCTTAAAATCTCCTCTCCATATCATAGCGCCGGCAATATACTTCGTTAGGCGCAACATATGTCACCACGACCTCTTTTCTCCCGCTTCTCTTAGAAATTATGACAGCATTTTTTTATCACAACACCGTGACACCGTCTGACAATCTATGCAGAGGAATAAGAAAATCGCAATATCTATTATTTTTATAAATCCAATAGGGCCGATGTTTCTAAAGTTTTACCGCTCGATAACTCTAATAAAGTCTGATCTAATCTTTCAGGGTCTTCTAGAATTAACCGAGCTGTCTTCGGAGAAACTTTAGATCTTGCCAAAAGTTAGCTTTAAGTCGGGAATTTTTTGCATATACACGGGGGGAATGAGAAATCACCACCGGAAATTCTATATCATCAATTTTGATATGATGTCGCTCTCGCCTAAGTGATTCAAATGGCAACTCTTTCTGCAGTAAAAATTTGACAGAAGTACGTCCTAATAAAAAGATTATCTCAGGTTTAACCTCCAAGATTTCTCGTTTTAAAACTTGAAAACAAGCGTGCCACTCTTTATCACTAACATCCCGAAGTTCTGGTGGACGGCACTTAATAAAAGGGGTGATATAGAGAAACTCCGGCGCTAACCCCACAGCATTCATCGCTTTAAAGAAAAAAGATTCATCGCTACGATCTAATACGTGACCTTGAAACATCTCTTCTTTCAAAGGAATATCCGTAATCACCATTACCCGTGCATTTCGTCCTTGCCTTGGCAATGTCACCTGATGCCGGCTCTGTGAAAAATCACAGCCTAAGCAGCTCTTTACTGCCTGAGAAAACGTAGGCTCAAAGATAGAAGCTCCACTATCATACTGAAAAGGTCGCGCCTGAAATTCAGATTTCACCGCAATTGATTCTGTAACTTTAGGATCAACTTTGACACGTAAACCTGAGGTGACATCGTGTAATTGCTGACTAAAACGATCCGCATTAATGCCCATATCAGCGGCAAAATTAGGTCTCTCACTCCTTTGTTCAGCTTTTTGAGGCACTGCAGTGTGAGGAGCTTTAAGAGGCTCATCTGTGTTCCCCACTGGAGTATGAGCTGCCATGGAAGCGGAGGATGAATGGGGTTGTCGTGATTTTAATGCTCGCAGATTTTCTTGAACTCGTGGAAGATCCTCTTGCTGACACCAAGCTTGGATTCCCAATAGTTTCAGATATTCGGCTTGCCTAAAATCCATCACGCTTCTCCTACTCTTTTACAATGCGTATTGTAGTATCACGACCTTCTAGAAACACCCTTTTTTCAAGATACGCTTCTCAAGATATTAATCCTGATTTTTATCATTTTCCATTTCTGAAGAGCTGTTGTCTTCATGCGCTGCAAGATGCTCTTTAGAGCTACGTTGCATCTTTTCGCTCTGTAACTGATGTCGCTTACGTCGACGCAATACCGCATAAATAGGACCTGAGAGACCATAACCAAAGAGTACAAGGAAAATCGCTTCTCCTGGGAACCTGACGATACAAACCGCTAAAACGCCTAACACCATGACCAATAGTACCCAGACAAAAAATGGAACCGGGTTTTGGAAATGAATATCTTTAAAGCTAAAGAACTTAATATTCGTCACCATCATTAAGCCACTGTAAAGTGTCAAAAAAAGTGCCGCATAATCTTTCCACGGTGTCGATAAATTCATGCTTTCACCAAACCAGACAAAACCAACCACAATCGCTGCTGCCGTTGGGCTTGGCATTCCGACAAAGAAACGCTTATCAACGCTTCCTATCTGTACATTAAAACGTGCTAAACGAAGTGCAGCACAGGCTAAGTAGAGATAGGCTACAAACCAAGAGATACCGCCAATAATATTAAAATGACTCTCTTTTAAGGCCCAAAGATAAATAATTAATGCCGGTGCAATCCCAAATGAAATAAGATCAGAGAGTGAGTCATACTGCTCGCCAAATGCACTTGAACTATTCGTCATTCTCGCAACTCGGCCATCTAATCCATCAAAGATCATAGCGACAAATACTAAGATTGCAGCCTGAGTAAAGGTCTGTGTTGTATCGCCGGAATGAGAACCATAATACGCATCTAATGCGGTGAGAATTGCTGAAAACCCACAGAGCATAGATGCCGTTGTAATGAGGTTTGGCAACACATAAATCGCATTACTTTTTTTCTGTGGTGTTTTACTATTATCTTTCTGATTGATCATATTCTTAAGAGACCTAAAATAAGTAAGACCGTATTATAGCACCCTCCCCTTTTTTATTAAGGGGAACTTCTCTTAAGCCCATATTTTCCTCATAAAAAATGACCAACATTATGCTAGAAGTACTGAAAACCATATGATTCAATAACAGAATTTAGTATGATACTTCGATAATATTTCCGATAAATAGCATTCATATCATAGGACAAATGGAATAATGACAAAAAAAGCGACGATCTCTTTGATTCTTGCCATGGCAGATAATGGTACTATTGGTCATCATAATGCGCTTCCTTGGCATTTGCCCAACGATCTAAAATTCTTTAAAAATAGCACTCTCGGCAAACCTATCGTAATGGGACGTAAAACTTACGAATCTATCGGAAGACCACTACCTGGAAGAGATAATATCATTATTTCTCGCACATTGAGTCAACACGAAATCCCTGGCTGTAAAGTATTTAATTCCTTACAAGATGCAATTGCTGATATTAATGCCCAAGGGGATCACTCTGAAATTATGATTATGGGCGGTGCACAGATCTACCAAGCAGCCCTTCCTTTGATGGATCGGCTCTACTTAACACACGTGCATGCGGAAGTTCTCGGGGATACCAAAATGCCCGCATTTGATTTTACCAATGCGAAACTGATATTTGAAGAAAAACACCAAAAAGATGAAAAAAATCATTATGATTATACCTTTGAGATTTGGGATTTCGATTAATCTCTCTAAAATTTAGAGGATTGGATCTTTCTCTAATCAGCAGCTTCATTAATTTATGACCTATTGTTGATCGTTTATTATTTCTAAACTACGCTCTAAAAAAGTGATGGCATCTTATGAATCATTCTCACACTCGCACGCCTAAAAATGGACTTCAATATTTCCTTGAAGGATTCAATATTATGATGCGCCCTGGCTTAAAACGTTTTGTTTTTTTACCAATCATCGTCAATATCCTCGTGTTAGGGACGGCTTTTATCTGGCTTTTTTACCAAGTAGATGGCTGGGTTACTTATCTTTTAAGCTTCCTGCCTTCATGGTTACATTGGTTTAGTTTTTTACTAGGGCCTCTCATTCTCGCCTCAACCATCCTAATATTTGGCTATTTATTCAGCACGTTAGCCAATATTATTGCCGCACCTTTTAATGGATTTCTGGCAGAAAAAGTCGAAGAGGAACTCAGTGGCATTACGCCCCAAGAGACCCCTTGGAGTGACTTTGTCAAAGATATTCCGCGCATGATTAACCGAGAAATCATTCGCCTAATGTACTATCTGCCAAGAGTTCTTGTCTTAGTCGTCATCTCATTGATCCCTGTTATTAACATTATCTCCCCTCTTTTATGGTTTTTATTCGGCTCATGGATGATGGTGATTCAATATTGTGACTACGCTTTTGATAACCATAAGATCTCTTTTCATCAGATGAAAGAGACC
This sequence comes from Ignatzschineria sp., assembly GCA_030151245.1. Lineage (GTDB taxonomy): Bacteria > Pseudomonadota > Gammaproteobacteria > Cardiobacteriales > Wohlfahrtiimonadaceae > Ignatzschineria. The sequence continues at coordinate 10,017 of JASLEF010000068.1, forward strand.
TTAAAAAAAGACCTCTTTAGCAATATGCCTTTTGGCGCATTAGTCTCTTTCATAACAATGATCCCCATCGTGAATCTCTTTATCATGCCGGCAGCCGTTTGTGGTGGCACTGCCATGTGGGTTGATCGCTATCGTCACCAATATCCTGACAAATAATCACCATTCCAACCTTTTTCACACCCTCTGAAAGAATGGAATAGACAAAAAAGGAAGCTTTATAGCTTCCTTTTGAATCGTGTCACGCTAAGAGTGTTCGGGACAAATCACTGAAGAAATCAATCTATCGAAATAAAGCTATTGAAATAGCAATATCACCTGTCTATAACTTGTGATTTCTAACATAACACTTCGATATATCCCCTACATTTCACCGCTCAATGTCACTAAGATTTTCGATTGCGACTTATCATTCACAAGCGTTTCAAAGCCTTCCGTCACAATCTCGTCTAATCCGATTTTCTTCGTAATAATTGAAGTCACATCCAGTTGTCCTGAAGCCATCAATGCGATGGTCTCTCTAAAACTTGATGGTGAATACGCAATGGATGATGTCATTTTAACGCCCGTATTAATCAATTGCATCGGATGCCAAGTAATAGGATTAGCAAAGATTGAGACAATCACCACCATTCCTCGAGCTTTTGTCACATTAATGGATTGCACTACGGTCTGCTCAACCCCCGCAACTTCAAAGGTCACATCGGTGCCTCTTGGCACAATTTTACGAATCGCCGCCACAGGATCTTCTTTACCAGAGTTCACGATATCTGTTGCCCCAATGGCTTTTGCCATCTTCAAACGAGATTCTGATAGATCTAAAGCAATCACCTTTGTGGCTCCTGCTGCTTTAGCAGCAGCGATTGTCACAAGCCCAATAGGTCCTGCGCCAAAGACAGCAACAGTATCCCCAAAACGCATACCACTCTCTTTTACTGCTTGTACCGCTACTGCTGTAGGCTCAATTAATGCCGCAGTTTCCAGAGTCAATCCTTCTGGTAATAGATAAACTGCAGATTCAGGGACATTCACAAAATCTGCAAATCCGCCATCACAATGGAGTCCAATAAAACTAAAGCCATCATAAATATCATCGTATTCGCTACGACGACCATGCGTTAAGGTGGGATTTACAGATACTCGATCTCCAACCTTCAGATTCGTCACTTGTCCACCTACCGCTTCCACAATTCCTGAGAACTCATGCCCCATTGTGAGGGGGGCAATCCCCTTCGCTAAGAGATCCTCTTTCTCTGTGGGAATAAAGACAGGACCCTCCTCATACTCATGAAGATCACTTCCACAAATGCCCGCCCAAGCCACTCGGATTGTCACTTCATGATCTTGTAAAGGCTTTAACTCGCGCTCAACAACACGAATATCTTCTCTACCATGCCAAACTGCTGCTTTCATACCTAAAACCTCTCTTATCTAAGATCCTAAAATATAACGTGATCTCACACGTCGGCAATATATCATTACCCCTCTCATGTGAGTAAAGCATTAAAAGATACATGCAATGAGTCGAGGCAATGGTAATCCCTATATCATTATTTATACTACTCATAAGGTGTCATGAAGACATAATGAAGAGGTAATGACTTTCAAATTCCGTTTACTTACAAATTCCGTTTACCTACCTCTTATTTCTTGTTTTAAGAACATATCACTAAGAAGCATGATCACCCACTCAATGATAGGCTTACTCATTCTTACTATCCTACCATATTATTTCACTAAAAATCACCAATGATGCTCTTTAAGGCACTATTGATATTATATATATAATCAATAATTCTCTTGCCTTGATTCTCCTTCAGCCTCACATGCATCAACCATCAAAGGGTTAAAAAACGACAATTCAGAGAAGTGTATTATCAATGAGGAGTCTCCCATCAGAAAATTAACCCAACTCTTTTTAATAACAAGAGAACGCCTTTCTTTCAAAATAGGAAAACATAAAAATAAACGCTTTATTTTTTGCAAAACGTGCTTAAACAGCTAGAATCAGTTAGTCAAGTAAGGAGATCGCTTAAATGGATGACATACATCAAGATATCAAGAAAATATTTAGAGATGCCATGGCAACGCTAGGAGCAGGTGTCAATGTAATTACGACTAATGGTGCGGCTGGCAAATGCGGTTTAACAGCAACAGCGGTAGTATCTATTACCGATTCCCCTCCCACCATGATGGTCTCCATTAATCGTAACAGCGCGACAAATGAAACATTCAAAGCAAACTCACGAATGGCGGTTAATATTTTAAACGCTGGTCAGCAACTGGCTGCAGAATACTTTGGGGGAATGCACCCTGTTAGCATGGAAGAGCGCTTTGCCAAGTTTAATTTTACCGAGGGGAAAGGCAAATTACCGATTCTTCAAGGGGCAATTGCAAATTTAGAGGGCTCCATTGTCGCCACGTATGAGGTGGGAACTCATACTCTCTTCATTGTAGAGCTCGATAGTATGGAGATATCTGACACTGGCGATGCCCTTGTCTATTTCAATCGAGAATTTCATCAATTACCAAGAGATAAAAAAGTGTCATAAAAGATGATTATGACACTTTACTCCCGATCATGACTTCGATATTTCCGGCGGGTGATCCTAGCAGATGGCTCATTCGCACTCTCAACATTTGCATGACTATTGGGAATGCTCTGAAAATCATTTATTCAGTAATTTTTACAACAAATCTCCCACGAATATGGCCTGCCATCATCTTCTCAGCAGTAGAGATTACCTGATCAAAGTTGATAATCTGCACACTCTCAGCGATCTCCTGAGAAGAGATATTCTCACTTAATAGCTTCCATGCAGCCAAACGCTTCTCTCTTGGCGCCATCACGCTATCAACACCGGCAAGGGTAATATCTCGTAAAATAAAAGGAGCCATATTCCCGGGAAAATCCATTCCTCGAGCTAAACCACAAGCCGCAACAATGCCGCTATATTTCAACTGTGCGCAGATATTCGTTAGGGGGATAGAGCCGAGCACATCAATGGCCGCTTGAAAACGGGATTTTTGCAACAATCCTCCCACTTCATAGAAGCTTGTGGCAGCTTCGATCCTTACTGCACCAAGTGCATTAAAGAAAGATTCCTCTGCAGCCTTAGCACTCAAGGCAACCACCTCAAAGCCGAGCTTAGATAATAACATGATCGCAATCATGCCCACGCCACCCGATGCACCAGAGACTAGGATCTCGCCACCATCAGTCGTAATCCCATGTTGTAAAAGACGATTCACACAAAGTGCTGCAGTGTAGCCCGCAGTCCCAAAGGCCATTACATCAAATGGCGTATAATTATTAGGGATTTTTAAAAGATGTTCTGCCGGTACATACGCTAATTCGGTTAAACCACCAAAATGATTTTCACTTAAACCTAGTCCATTCATAAAAACAGCATCCCCTACTTTTAAAAGAGGGGAAGTAGTCTCAAGAACTTCTCCCGCAAAATCAATCCCTGGAATCATCGGAAAACGACGCGCAATTTTTCCCTGATTAGTAATTGCTAAGGCATCTTTATAATTGAGCGTAGAATAATGGACTTTGACCAACGTATCTCCGCTCTCTTCCAATAAGTCAGATTTTGCAATCAATTGCTCCGTACAACTAAACTCCTGATCATTTTGTAAATAGAGTGCTTTAAACATTATCCCTCTCCTAATATCATTCCAAGTCATTTAGAGTAACCTGATCCCCTTTTATTGTAAACGATATAAAGCCTCTCTCCTTCTTAGATTGTTGAGGCCCCTTATTATGAAAGGAAGAAATGATGGAGATCGTTGCAACCCTCTAACTACTGATCTCAATAGATAACAACAGCGATCTTCTTATAAATTTCAGACAAAAAAAAGCTGCTTTCAACATAAATGCCGAAATCAGCTGTAATAACAAGCAATCTTTGATTTTGAGGGAATGGAGTACCGCTATATTTCTCAAAAAAAGTGCTTGCTGCTAGGGAATGAGTACAGTGTATCAAGCTCTTCCCTCTCTGCCTTGACATAAAACAGGTTTTGCATCTATTTTCATAAAATATTAAAAAACATTCTGTTTTTTATTCTAATACGCTCAAAATCCTAACATGACAAAAAAGATCAACTCTCAGATTGATCTTTCAAATAAATCATGAAAAATCTTAAAATAGCAAAAATCCTCTATCGTATGCTGTTACCCGTCATATCGCCATTGCTCTCACTTGATCTCACATAAACCCACTTCTTGATCCTATTTCTCTCTTTACATAATCGTCAGGTTTGCGTAGCTCAGTACTAACACTTTACGCCCTGATTTTGCAAACTCAACAATCACACGCGTGCTAGCGCCGACGCCTTCAAATCCTTGGATAACTCCCTCCCCAAACTTAGGATGCTCTACAAATTGACCAATCTTGTAGCCATCTATATTATCTTCAAGTTTAGCGGTATTTCGTGTTCTTGCCGCCACAGACTGTGAACCATACCCTCCATAATGACGACCATTAGCACCGTAATCTCCTAACGTTTGGCGAATTTCAACCGCAGGTCCAATTGCTTGAATTAGGTGTTGTGGGATATCTCTTAAAAAACGAGAGGGTGGCATTCGAAGTGTTTTTCCATAAATCATCCGTTGCTCTGCCCCTAACATATAGAGGATTTTTTCGGCTCGAGTAATGCCGACATAAGCTAAACGACGCTCCTCTTCAATACGCCCGACTTCAGTAATTGCCGCATCACTTGGGAACATCCCATCTTCCATCCCCACTAAAAACACTATCGGAAACTCTAATCCTTTAGATGCATGAAGCGTCATGAGTTGAATAGAATCTTCATCCGCTTCCGCCTGTGCATCACTTGAATCAAGTGAGGTTTGTCCCATAAAAGCATCTAATTGCTCATAAGTTGAAAGAGACTTTACATCCACTAACTCTTCAGTAAAAGCTAACTCAATCTGATCGCTCATCATGAAATACTCAGCCGCCGTAATAAGCTCATTGAGGTTATCAATACGATCTTCCCCTCGATTTAATGGCTCTTTTTTATAGTGAGGTTTTAAACCACTGCTCTCAATCGCATACCCAAAGAACTCATCAAGCTTCATCATCTTCACTTTTTGGCTCAGATCAATCATCTGCTCATAATAAGCTAATAGCACATTATGGGCTCTTGTAGAAAGCTGTTGGCTCTCTAGGAGTAAATGCATCGAATCCCAAAGGGATAGACGGTTTTGTGCAGCATATTCTCGAATAGTTTCGATAGTTGCTTGTCCAATGCCTTTAGGCGGTGTCGTCATACTTCGCTCAAGTGATACATCATCTTGCGGATTTACCACCATACGTAAATAAGACATAATATCTTTGATCTCTGCCCGATCAAAGAATCGCAAGCCTCCATAGACACGATAAGGAATCTGCCCTCGTAATAGCAGCTCTTCAAAGAGGCGAGATTGCGCATTAGAACGATATAAAATCGCTATATCTGATTTTTGATACCCTTCTTTAAGCTTCTCTTTAATCGTTTCTACTACAAAACGAGCCTCGTCATAACCATCTGTTCCGCGATAAGCAATAATCGGTTGATCTGACTCATTTTCAGTCCAAAGTTTTTTATCTAAACGGTCCGTATTTTTAGCAATAACATGATTTGCCGCTTCTAAGATCGCTTTCGTTGAACGATAATTTTGCTCGAGTCGTACCGTTGTGACATCCTCAAAATGCTCATCGAAATGGAGAATATTTTCAATTTTCGCACCTCGCCAACCATAAATCGATTGGTCATCATCTCCTACAACAAATAGATTATGATTTTTACCAGAAAGTAGCTGTAACCAGGCATATTGAACGCTATTGGTATCTTGAAACTCATCTACCAACACAAATTTAAAGCGCTCTTGATAATGCTTTAAAATTGCAGGACTCGTTCGAAGCATCTCCAAAGTTCGCAATAAAATCTCCGAAAAGTCCACTAACCCGGCTTGATCACATAGCGCTTGATAATCCTTATAGAGCTGAATCAAATTATGGGTGAAGGCATCATTATAAGATTCTATATGCTGTGCTCGTCGCCCCTCTTCTTTATGTCCATTAATAAAAGAAGCGAGGATTTTAGGTTGATAAAGCTTTTCGTCCAAATTTCGTGCTCGAATCACCCGACGACACAAACGTGTTTGATCATCACTATCTAAGATCTGAAAATTCTCTACTAACCCAGCCTCTTTATAATGAGTACGAAGCATTCGATGACACAATGAATGGAATGTACCAATCCACATACCTCTAACAGAAAAGCGTAACGTATCCTCTAATCTTGTTCGCATTTCAAAAGCTGCTTTATTGGTAAATGTTACCGCTAAAATCCCATACGAATCAGATTGCTCTGTCTCAAGTAACCATGCAATCCGAGATATTAGTACCCGCGTTTTACCTGAGCCGGCACCGGCTAATACGCGAACAGGACCGATTGGTGCGGTGACAGCTTCATATTGACTCTTGTTTAATTTTTCTAAATAACTCATTTATCTTGCCGGAATTTTCTATCGTGATATAAAGATGTTGGAGGAGTTGATTCACAGATGTAATCACTCCAATATATAAAAAGAATGGGCATTTGCTATATGATTCTAAAATAACCCACTATAATAGATAGCGATTATACCTTTTATTGACTTGGAATGAGACAGGAAAAATGATTGATACGAAAACACCATCACGTGAATTGAGTATGACAGTTTTAATGACACCCGACATGGTTAACTTCTCGGGAAACATTCACGGAGGGAATATTCTTAAGTTGCTTGATCAAGTTGCATATGCATGTGCTAGCCAATATGCCGGTAGCTATGTGGTAACTCTGTCCGTAGATAAAGTCGTTTTTAAACAACCGATCTATGTGCAGGAGCTCGTCACATTCCATGCAAACGTCAACTATGTTGGTCGTACTTCAATGGAGATTGGGATTCGAGTAGAGGCGAAAAACATTAAAACTCGTGAAGTTCGCCATACTAATAGTTGCTACTTCACAATGGTTGCCATTAACGATAATGGTACTCCAACCGCAGTACCTAAACTTGAAATCCGCAATCGAACCGATCAACGTCGCTTTGATAACGCAGTTCTTCGTTTAAACTCTCGTTTAGCGTTTGATAAAGCACAAATCAAAGATGAAGAAGAAGATAACGGTTTTAATCAATAAACTCTCACTTTATTCAAAACAGTGAATTAAAAGCCTTAGATATCGATAGTATCTAAGGCTTTTTTAATCAATACTGCTCAATAAAAGATAAAACATACATGTTTTATTAAAAAAACTTGTCATTCTATTTCATTCAAGCTATTACTTATTAAAGAACTTCATGGAATTCAACAATTTAATTCCTACTTAATTCCTATTTCAATCCACCTCTTTAATAGACGAGTCCCCAGATGAAAAAGAATCTCCTCAAGTTATTATCTCTATTTCTTTTAACGATCGGATTAACCGCCTGCTTCAATGATAAAAATGAGTTACCTGAAATTCGTTTTGGCACCTCTTTTGGCCATTTTTCAGATATGGTTCGGCAATCCATTATGCCTCAGCTTGAAGCTCAAGGTTATCGTGTCTCCCTAATGGAGTTTACCGATGGCATTCAACTCAATAATGCCCTTCATGAAGGCAGCATTGATGTTAATATTTTTCAACATGTCCCTTATTTACGAAGCTATCGAGAAAGAACCGGACATCAACTGATAGAAGCTTTTCAAGTTCCTAACGCCCCTTTTGCAATTTATGCAGGTCAACGACAAGCGCTAGGAGATATTCAAATAGGAGATACTATTATTGTCCCTAATGATCCCAGCAGCTATGGACGAGCCTTAGCAATTCTTGAAAATCTAGGCTGGATTACGCTCACTAAAAATGTTGACCCCCTCCAAATCTCCAAGAGAGACATTATAGAGAACCCTCTCAATATCGACATTAAAGAGCTACAATCGGACCTATTACCAAGAGCTTTAAGTGATGCTGCTTTTGGCGCCATCAATGGGGGTGCGGCACTCAATTCGGGCTTAAAAATTGCAGATAGTTTATCCATAGAACCCAATGATCTCTATATTAATTGGGGCGTTATTCGTGAAAAGGAGATCGATGCACCTTGGGTTCAAGATGTTATTAAGGCCTTTAATTCTGAAACATTTAAAGATTATAGCCGTCAAAAATACCCAGATTATCAATTCCCAAAACATTGGTAACATTGGCACTCTCAGAAAAACCCTTTTTGATCTCGCTACCAACTTAAAAGAGACAAATAAAAGGGTTGTTCCTCAAGAAGTAGCCAAGAATTTACAATTAACGCCCCTATAAATCTCTTCATCTCCCCTTATAATCGTGTAATAAAAGGTAATTTCTCCCCCTTTACCACCTATTATTGATCAATATTTAATCAAAAAAATTTTTTATAAACACCCTATTTTAACAAACTAATACTTTTTCATAATCTATGGAATAGAGGTCAATCTCTTTAATGCCATCGATTTTTATAGTTATTAAATTCTTGTCAAGCCGCTTAAGCAATTGGCAAATAAGCTATTGAATTAATAAGTTACTTCTGTACAATTATTAATGTCTAAATAAATAACACACATTTAGGCCGCCAATATGGTAGTTATCAATTTGAGAAGTTTGAGTTTTTTGTGTAATGATCTAATCATTTTTTCTCACTTCTCCCCTCTTTAGTAACCATTTGAGGTTATCTGCCAAATAAAAAATTTATTAAACAATGACCCCCTTGAAGGTCACGATATTTCTCGTCTTCAAGAAAAGGAAACTTAATAATATATGGCTGTTATCAGTGTCAAAGACTTGTCCTTAATTTACGGGACCAATAAAAAACAGGCGACCATGCTGCTTGAACAGGGAGCTTCAAAAGAAGAAATCCTTGAGAAAACAAAGGCTGTTATCGCTGTCAATAAAGCAAACTTTGAAATTAAACAGGGTGAAATATTTGTTGTCATTGGGCTTTCTGGTAGTGGAAAATCCTCTCTATTACGATGCTTAAATTTACTGAATGTTCCCACAAAGGGCTCTGTTTTTATCGATAATATCGATATCACCAAAGTCTCTAAAAAAGAACTCATCAACATTCGTCGAGAAAAAATTGGAATGGTCTTTCAGCATTTTGCACTTCTCCCTCATAAAACGATTCTCGACAATGTCGCTTTTGGGCTTGAAATAAAAAAGATATCTCAAGCAGAGCGCCAGAAAAAAGCTCAAGAGGTTCTCAACATGGTGGGATTAAACGGTTATGAGAACTCTTATCCCAATCAATTAAGTGGAGGAATGCAACAACGAGTGGGCATTGCTCGAGCGCTTGCCAATGACTCAGAGATTCTCTTAATGGATGAGTCATTTAGTGCGCTTGATCCGCTGATTCGCTCACAAATGCAAGATGAGTTAATTGAAATCCAAGAAAAGCTACAAAAAACGATTGTCTTTATCACCCATGATTTAGATGAAGCCCTAAAGCTTGGGGATACCATCGCCATTATGAAAGATGGCGTGATCGTCCAACAAGATAGTGCGGAAAATATTCTCTTAAACCCGGCGGATGATTATGTACGCTCCTTTGTCAATGATGTGGATTCAACAAAAGTCATTACTGCTTCACGCTTGATGAAACCCTTCACAGAGCGTATTCATATAGAAAAAGATGGTCCTGCAACCGCAGTTCGCCGCATGGAACGCGAAAGTCATCACTTTTTACCAGTGGTATCTCGCGGTAATCTCTTCTTAGGATATTTAAGAATTAATACTGCACGTAAACTCGTGCGAGAAAATGCCGATAAAATCACGGTTGATGATCTTATTAAAATTCCAACGATTGATCAAAACAGCGCCGTTTTAGAATCTCTCAGCGATTTTGCGGGTCACACCTATCCTCTAGCAGTCCTCGATGAACGCTTACGTCCTATAGGTTATCTTCGTTATACCAAAGTGGTTGAGATGATGTGTGATGATGAAAACACCCTCGATGGTGGGAAAATTAATCAGAACCAAGATCAACCTCTCAATACACCAGAGATAGGAGCTTAAGATGAATTTTGAAATTGGAAAATATGTTGAACAATTTGTTGACTGGCTCTCAACTGTTGGTCGCCCATTCTTTGATCAGGTTGCCTCTATCATTGGTAATTCAGTGAAGGGCTTACAAATGGGGTTGAATGCAATTCCCCCCGTGGTAATGATTCTTATCATTACCCTACTCGCTTTTTTAGCCATGACCGGTTTCCGCCATTTTTCTGAGAAAGTTAAAAACTACCGAAAATCATTAGGATTACCCATCTTTGTTGTAATCGGATTATTCTTGGTCTACGGTATGGGATTTTGGTCACAACTGATTGATACGTTGGTATTAGTCATTATATCTACCATCATAATCCTTATTATTGGGATTCCTCTCGGTATTCTCTGCGCTAAAAGTCGTAAAGCCGATGCTATCGTGAGACCTATTTTAGACTTTATGCAAACCATGCCGGCATTTGTCTATTTAATCCCTGCCATCTTATTTTTCTCCGTAGGTGATGTCCCCGGTGTTTTAGCCACCGTCATCTTCTCGTTACCCCCGGCCGTTAGAATGACCACATTAGGGATTAAAGAAGTCCCTGAAGATATTATCGAAGCCTCCTTAGCATTTGGTTGTACTAGCTCTCAAATGCTCTATAAAGTCCAAATCCCCCTAGCAATGCCAACCATTCTTGCAGGAATTAACCAAACAATTATGCTCGCGTTATCAATGGTGGTGATCTGTTCGATGGTGGGTGCCGGTGGTTTAGGAGAGAGTGTCTATACCAGTATCCAACAAGCAGATATGGCCTTAGGTTTTGAAGCAGGTCTCTCTATTGTCATCTTAGCGATTATTTTAGATCGTATCACTCAAGCAATTGGGCGCAGTCAATAGAAGATCAAGCGGTCTATCAAAAGTTAATGAGCCATTGATAACACTAGAACGCTCATTAACAGTTCTATCAAAAACGATAAAACATTAAAAAGAGGAAATTATGAATAAATTATTTAAAACTATTGCGATTGCCGCCATGTCACTATTGACGCTAGCTGCATGTGGAGATAATCAAGAAAAACCTGTTAAAATTCTCTATCCAAGCTGGGCAGAAGGAGTGGCAATGACTCACCTTGCAGAATACGTGCTGGATCACAAAGGATTTGCCGTTGAAACAACACTTATTGAACCAGGCCCCCTCTATGCAGCATTATCAAAAGGGGACGCTGATCTCTACCTCGATGCATGGCTACCCCATACTCATCAAGATTATTGGGAACGTTTTGGCAATAAACTAGAAGTCATTGGGGTCTCTTTTGATGATGCGAGTACCGGTTTAGTCGTTCCTGATTATGTAGAAATCAATTCAATCGCTGAGCTTAATGATAATGTTGAGATGTTCGATGGAAAAATTTATGGGATTGGTGCGGGTGCTGGTATCCATGGTAATACCATTCGAGCTATTGAAGAATACCCCTTAAATTTCGAGCAACTAACCTCTTCTGAAAGCTCGATGATGGCAGAACTTCGCCGTTCTATTGCTGCAAAAGAACCAATTATTATTACAGGCTGGAAACCTCACTATATGTGGGATCTCTATGATTTAAAAATGTTAGAAGATCCTAATGGTATCTATCTTATTGACCAGATTGAGATTCTTTCACGTCAAGGATTCTCTGAGGATCATCCTGAAATTGCAAACTTTTTCAGTAACTTTCAATTTGATTCAGATAAACTTCATGAGTTGATGGCAACCGTTGGTGAGGATGATCGTGATCCTAAAGCAGGCGCAAAAAAATTCTATGAAAAATATCAAACAGAAATCGATGGTTGGTTTCAATAATATTACTTAAAAACATGAAATAGATCCTAGGTTATCAACCGCTATTTTCCAAAATTGATAACCTAGTGATTTATAACCCAGCCAAGATCTTTACTAATCTTTATTCTCCTGACAACCCTATTTTAGAAGCTCACTGTTAAGTCTGAACTAAAATCACCTAGCGCACTTAACGCTTCATTAGATATCTGATCATCATGCCTCTTTAATTCAATCAATGATCAACCATTGACCTATGATCATAAGCCCTTCTTCTCTTATTTTGAGTCTTATTTTTACTCGAAAAGAGTCACTCTACTCATCTACAAGGATTATTTAATTTATTATAAATAACATCGTATGAGAAAAACTATCACTGCTTTTATCAAGCCGATTTCTATCGCACTATTATCACTATTCGTTCTTGCCGCTTGTGGTAAGGATGATCATCAAAAACCTATTAAAATTCTCTATCCCAGCTGGTCAGAAAGTGTTGCCCTGATGTACTTAGCTGATGAAGCTCTGACTCAAAATGGCTTTGAAGTAGAGAAATCTCTTGTTGAGCCTGGCCCCTTATTTGCTGCAGTCGCCCAAGGTAGTGCTGATCTCTACCTCACCTCTTGGCTACCGAATACGCATCGGGATTATTGGGAAAGATTTGGGGATCAGCTTGATATCGTGAGTGTTATTTTTGATGGTGGCGTTTCAGGTCTCGCCGTCCCACAGTATGTCAATATCAACACGATTGAAGAGCTGAATGATCATGTAGAAATGTTTGATGGTAAAATTTATGGCGATGGTGCAGGTGCCGGCATCCATGCTCTTACGCTACAAGCTATTACAGATTATGAACTACAATATGAGCAGATAGGCTCATCTGAGGCATCTATGCTCGCAGAGCTTCGCCGGGCAATAAAAGCTGAAGAACCAGTCATTATTACTAGCTGGAAACCTCATTACATGTGGGATCTCTATGAGTTGAAAATGCTAGATGACCCCAAAGTCGTCTATCCCACTGATGAAATTACAATTCTATCTCGTAAAGGCTTCAGTGATGATCAACCAGAGGTTACTCATTTTCTCAAAAACTTTAAACTAGATTCTCAAAAACTACATGAATTGATCGGTATGGCTAGAAAAGATGAACGTCATCCAGAAGTCGGCGTCAAAGAGTTCTATCAAAAATATAAAACAGAGATCGATAGCTGGTTTCAGTAAATTAACAACCGCATTCAGTCATTTTTAAAAGCACAGATCTCTGTGCTTTTTTTATCACCATAAAACTAAAGAAGGAGATCCCTCGACCATCCTCTTTTTTTAATCTAATAAAAAAGAGGTACAAATAGATGATTTCGAGTATTTATCACACAATTTGAGGAGATTACGATCAGCATCCCTTTCATAAATTTTTGAAAGCAAGGAAATTTGGTATTATAGAAAGGATTATTTTTTAAAGATATTGGAGAAGTAATGAGTGCTGATAATAATAAATTAACCCCAAAAGAATTAGAATTTGTTCTCCATTGGGGCGAAATGGGAAGTCGTTGGGGGATTAATAGAACGGTTGCTCAAATTCATGCGCTTCTTTTTATTCAAGAAAAACCGATTTCAGCAGATGCTATTTGTGAGTTTCTCGGCATTGCGCGCTCAAATAGTAGCAATAGTATTAAAGAACTAGAACGTTTAGGTCTTGCAAAACGCTCCCATATTCTCAATGATCGTAAAGATTATTTTGAAACTACGGGGGATGTTTGGGAGCTTCTAAAAATTATTGCTCGTGAACGCATTGAACAGGAATTGAAACCCACTGAAGTAATGCTGACCAACCTCCTGCAAGATCCTGAGTTTAAAAATGAGAGTGAAATATTTCAAAAACGCGCTAAAGATAGTGTAGATCTTCTCCACTCTCTCATTAATATTGGTGATCATCTCTTGGGTTTTTCGACAACAGGCTTAAAACGACTTTTCAAAACGAGCTCTGGCTTAATGAAATTCATTTTAGGGGCTCGCAAAGACGATAAAAACTAAGCATGGATAGCACCATCAAAAGATACAAAGCGTAAGGAGTCTCTTCTTACGCTTTTTATCATCTATAAGCTCACGATTATCATAGTCACTTTCAATCATCAAATGATCTTATAGAATACTTATGAATCCTCAAATCCAAAGGAGATGACCTCTTTAATCTCCTCCACATTTTGCATCGCCATTAATAACCGATCAACGCCTAATGCTACACCACTGCAAAAAGGGACTTGGTCGAGCACCTCTAATAATCGCTCATCAATAGGAACTTGCTGATAACCAATTGTTTCTCGAAAAGTATTTTCTGCCATAAAACGTGCCCGTTGCTCCTGACTATTTGTCAATTCCTCATAACCATTTGCTAACTCTAATCCTCGCCAATAGGCCTCAAAACGTTTTCCCACCTGATAGCCATCAACCTCTACCACTTTCGATAAAGAGGCTTGAGATGCAGGATAATGATAAAGAAGCGTGATTTTTTCAGGATTAAATGCCGGCTCGATAAGATGTGAAACAATCAAATCTAAGGCCTCATCTTTATCTCGTAGATCAAAGGTTAAATTGATTTTCCGCTCTTTAATAAAAGAGACCAAATCCTCCAAATCCATCTCAAAAGGATTTATTTTAAGAATCTTTTCAAAAGCCTCTAAATAACTGTAGCGCTCAACCATAAGCTCTCTCTGTGCAACACATTGAATCAACGTTATCACTTCTTGCATAAGACGCTCAAGATTATAATCTAGCCGATACCATTCCAACATCGTAAACTCAGGATTGTGCCGCTTACTAATTTCACCATCTCGAAATACCTTCCCAAGATAGTAACAAGATCCTGAACCTGCTGCTAATAACCGCTTCATATGGTATTCAGGAGATGTTATTAAAAACATCTCCTGTTGATATAACCTTCCTGGCCCATGGTATCTTGCTTTAAAATTCAGTAATGCAGGATCTGTATTTCCAAATTGACTCATCACCGGAGTATCAACCTCGAGCACCCCCTCCTCATAGAAATACGTTCGAATTGCTTTAAAAATCTCCGCTCGAAACCACAGCTTATCGCGAAGATTAAGACTATTTTTTCCCGAATTGTCACTCTCAACCATCTTATATTCTCATCTTTTTATCATTTTAATCGTCTGAAAATTTCCGGAAAGAACAATATATACCTAAAAAACAGATCATTTACATTTCCAAAAACCGGCAGAATTTCTGCTATCTAGTATAACTATAATCCTGAAAAAATGAAGCGTTTGAAAGATCAGCCTTCAAAATAATCTCAGTCAGATCAAGACCCATTCAAAAACAGCATCACTTATTACTTGCAAATAAGAATAATTATTATTAGTATGTGTGAAAGCATCGTTAATAAGAGGAATTTATCATGTACATTTGTCTTTGCAATGGGATCACCGATAAAGCAATCGTAGAAGCTGTAGAAAACGGCGTTACGACATTTGAAGCTCTACAAGCAGAGCTAGGCGTTGCCACAGGCTGTGGATCTTGCGCTGATATTGCAAAAAGCTTACTTCCTGGTGAATCATCTTCGCTTACGCAAAATGTCTCGATCCCGCAAGCTTATGAGTTGCGATAAATCATCACTCATTTCGATCATTATCAAGTTATTACGCCTTCAATACAGTTTCAATGAAGTATCTCTTCAATATAGACTCCCTACAACTTTAACGTATCGTGAGTGAAGGTCGTAAGAATCGATATAAAGCTTTATCTATCTCTCTTGTAAGATAACAAACACCTAAAATAAAAAAGCTCAGAAATAAAAATTTCTGAGCTTTTTTTAAGTTTAAAACTTTCATTTTGAGCAAGAAAGCATCCTACTCATGAGACTGATACTAAAAAATAATGTTGACCTCGTTTTAGTGATCATCTGTTTTAATCTAAGCGATCACCACATAGATTAAAAATAGAGCTTATCACTATCTCTCTAAATGCTTCTGAAGATAGAGCTCTAACCCCATCAGACCAATGTTCTCTTGTTGAGTCTCAATCCAGTCAATATACTCTTCACTCTCATCTAACATTTTCTCCAAAAGATCCCGAGATACATAATCTTGAACCTCTTCAAAATGTGTAATCGCATCGACTAAAACCGTCCGCTTTTGATATTCACGATCAAGGTCACATTGTAAAATTTCTGGAACATCTTCTCCGATCAGGAGTTTTCCTAACTCTTGTAAGTTGGGCAACCCTTCTAAAAGTAAAATACGCTCAATCACATCATCCGATTCCTTCATATCTTGAATCGATTTCTTATAAATAGGATGACCTAATTTCTCAATGCCCCAATTCTTCAAAATACGCGCATGAAGAAAATATTGGTTAATGGAAATCAAATATTGACCCAGCACTTTATTTAAATGTACTAATACTGTACGTTCTATTTTCATAATATCTATCCCTTCCCTAACTCACTAAGATTCTTACAGCAGATACAGACAATCAACTCTTAAAATCTTATGCCAGTTGATCTTGAAGATAGAGTGGAAGTGAGATTGTTTTGATTAGACGAAGCTGTTTTTCTAACCAGTGTGCGTGATCTTCTTCTGTATCTTTGAGCTGGACCACTAGCATGTCACGCGTGACATAGTCCTGTTTCTCTTCACAAAGAGCAATCCCTTTTTTGAGGGCATCACGAACAGATAATTCAAGATTTAAATCACTTTGCAACATCTCTTCAACCGTTGCGCCAATATGAATCTGATCCGGTACCATTTTAGGAGTACCTTCTAAGAGTAAAATTCGTGCAATAATCTGTTTTGCATGATCCGTTTCATCATCCATCTCATGGAAAATACGCTCATAGAGTTTCATGTAACCCCATTCTTCATACATTGATGAGTGAATAAAATATTGATCTCTCGCTGCTAACTCTCCCGCTAATAAAACGTTTAAGTAATCGATAACTTCTTTATTCCCTTTCATATGAATTTCCTTTTTATTGATTCATGAAATTTTATTAAACTAACCTGTACAGTATAGCAATTATTGACCGCATTACGAATCGAGATTAATCTCTCTAATCAATATGTTACAAACAAAAATGATTTACAAACACTGATGCAGTTGAATCAATCCAAATCTTAACAATAAACCATTATAAACAGCGGGTTATAAATCAGAGTGATTAATAGATAGTAATAGCTTACAAATCAGAAGTATTAAATTCTCATAACATAGATCATTATTTAGTCAAAATAATGATTACTATATTTGATCTATATGAGCTCTTTTAGAACAAGAAAACCCCATAATCCGATTATATCGGAGATGTTTTTCTCAAAAAAAGGTATCATTTTATTTTCTCCTATAAATCATTGTTATGAGTGGATTTTAAATATGCGTCAATTTGAAGGGGTTAAACCGCTTTTCTCTTATCGTAAATATTGGGCACACCGCTTTGGCGTCGCCCCGTTTCTTCCCACTTCTCGCGAGGAGATGGATCTTCTAGGTTGGGATAGCTGTGATATTATCTTCGTCACTGGCGATAGCTATATTGATCATCCTAGTTTTGGAACGGCAATTCTTGGTCGCTTATTAGAAGCCCAAGGATTTCGTGTAGGCGTTATTTCACAACCTGATTGGCGCTCGTCTCATGATTTTGAAAAACTAGGGTCCCCCAATCTCTACTTTGCAGTGAATTCCGGCAACATGGATTCAATGGTCAACCACTATACAGCGGATCGTAAAATTCGTCGTAATGACGCATATACTGCTGGTGATGTGAATGGTAAACGCCCTGATCGTGCGGTCATCGTCTATACTCAAAAATTAAGAGAGATTGCCGCCTTTAAGGAGATTCCTATTGTTATTGGCGGTATTGAAGCTTCTCTTCGCCGCGTGGCACATTATGACTACTGGTCTGAAACTATTCGCCGTTCAGTACTAATTGATAGCGCTGCTGATATGCTTCTTTTTGGAAATGGCGAACGTTCTATTACCGAATTAAGTCATCGCTTAGCCGCCGGGGAAACGATCCATAACATTACCGATATTCGAGGATCTTCACTCATCCGCCCTCATGCTAAACACCATTTTGATCGCCATGAATTAGACTCAACTCACTTTGATCACGTTGGCAAAATTGATCCTTACATTAATCCTTACGGTACCGTTACCGCCAAAGATTGTGAAACAAATGTTGCACTTGAGGCCCCTACTGAAGCGCAAGCAAAGTCGACGCTTAAAAGTGAAAATATTAGCCGTACAGATCTTACCATTCGTTTACCAAGCTTTGAGGATGTTTCATCAACGCCGAGTCTCTATGCGCATGCTAGCCGAATTTTACATCTAGAAACTAACCCCTTTAATGCGCGCCCCATGGTGCAACAACATGGTGACTTAGATGTCTGGATCAATCCTCCCCCGATTCCTCTCTCGACAGAGGAGATGGATGCTGTTTTTGCACTACCTTTTGAAAGAGCCCCTCACCCAAGCTATGGGGATGCTCATATTGCTGCGTGGGAGATGATTAAACACTCGGTTAATATTATGCGAGGTTGCTTCGGGGGCTGTACTTTCTGCTCCATTACAGAACATGAAGGACGAATTATTCAGAGCCGTTCAGAGAAATCTGTTCTCAATGAGATTAAAGAGATCCGAGATAGAGATCCAAGCTTCAAAGGCTATATCTCAGATCTCGGCGGTCCGACGGCTAATATGTATCGTTTAGCTTGTAAAGATCCCAATATTGAAAAACATTGCCGTAAACTCTCTTGTGTTTTTCCTGGTATTTGTCAAAACCTCAATACAGATCATCAACCGCTCATCAATCTCTATCAAAAAGCAAGAGAGATTGATGGGATTAAACGTATTCATATTGCCTCTGGCGTTCGCTATGATCTTGCTGCACAATCACCTGAATATATTAAAGAGCTTGTTACCCATCATGTGGGAGGTTATCTGAAAATTGCGCCTGAGCATACAGAAGAAGGGCCTCTTTCAAAAATGATGAAGCCATCCATGAAAGCTTATGATGAATTTAAAGTCCTGTTTGACAAATATTCTAAAGAGGCAGGAAAAGAGCAATATCTCATTCCCTACTTTATTGCTGCCCATCCCGGCACAACGGATGAGGATATGCTTAATCTCGCATTATGGCTGAAAAAACATGATCTTCGCGCGGATCAGGTTCAAGCTTTTATGCCAACGCCGATGTCGGTGGCAACGGCAATGTACTATTCTGAACGCAATCCTCTCAAACCTATTCGCCGAAACTCAGAACAGGTCGGAACGGCGAAGAGTCTTAAGCGTAGACAACTCCATAAAGCCTTCTTACGATATCATGATCCAAATAACTGGCCATTGCTAAGACAAGAACTCCGCTATATGGGACGAGCAGATCTGATTGGATCTGGAAAAGAAGCGCTGATTCCTGCTGAAAGCCGTAGAGAACGTGGAAAACAAAGTACAAATCAAAAAAATCGCCACCCACGCTCACAACGATTTACAACCAACTATCAGGGTATTGCAAGACATAAAAAATCTCGTAATAAGCCATAATAAATATCACCATGAGCATCACAAATAGATAGCAAAAAGCCCTTTCATTTCATACTCTGAAAGGGCTTTTATTGTTTATGACTACTTAACAAGCTCATTAGATCATTGATCTATTCATCAACATCATAAAATATAATGAGATAATTAACTAGTTAGTTAGTTAGTTAGTTAGTTAGTTAGTTAGTTAGTTAGTTGGTTAGATAGTTAGATAGTTAGATAGTTAGATAGTTAGATAGTTAGATAGTTAGATTAATAGTTAATTATTAACTCATTAGTAGAGAGATTAGAGTCGATTCAATATTCAAACAATATCTAAAACCCCATCCCGAAAAACCATTAGAAACGGAATCATTGCCTAAATTATCCGTAATCAAAAAATCCCTTCCAAAACAGACTTTTATCCCCATACATCACAACGGGTGCTGATTAAATATTTAATCCAATGATCCATCTGATTCGGTGAGATCCACCATTTTTGCATCGGGTGCATTTTTAGCGACTGAAACGATACCATTATCTCGACCAGATTCTGTTTTATAGCTTTGACTCGTTCCAATCACTTGTCCGTTTGTTGCTTTAAGATTAAATGAAAACTTGCCACCATCTGAAGTTTTCTTCTCATAACGATTCATATCTGCGGCATTCTTTTGAACCGAAGCAATCCCTTTATGGCAGTTGGCCTTTGTCGTATATCCTTCGCTACCGAGAATAATTTCTCCATTCCTAGCTTTTAAACGAAAATAGAATTCTTTGTTTTTTGCTAAAAATATTTCAAACTTACCACTCATAGGAACCTCCAGGGTTTCAAAACGATATTGATTGTTTTAGCTTAAAAGTCGCGACAATTTTCTACAGAAGCGCCACTGATTGATCTACTTCAATTATAAAATGAAGATCTATATAATTCAAATTAAGTATTAATACTTATTAAAATATCAAGATAAAACTATAACTGTAAATCACCTATTGTTAGTGATTGGTCATTAATAATTGATTAACCTCTATTAAAACTCTATTAAAAAACCATTTCAAAACAGAATTCTACCTAAAAATATTAGACATTTTTTCTTATTTACCTGTCAACAATGATTATAAATACTCTTCAAGACCATGAGTATCATCCTATCGAATCATCAAAATATAAAAAACTCCTTACTTAAAATAGTCAGGAGTTTTTCTAGTTAATCATCTCGCTCAATACAAGAGGATCTGCAGTATTTATAACGATTCTTCTCGTTCTAACAAAATATTGAGCATGCGGCGAAGCGGTTCTGCCGCGCCCCAAAGAAGCTGATCGCCTACAGTAAATGCATTAAGATATTCAGGTCCCATATTCATCTTACGAAGGCGTCCCACTGGAATCGTCATTGTTCCTGATGTCGCCGCCGGCGTTAATTCTTGCATCGTAATATCACGGTGATTAGGAACGACTTTTACCCAACGGTTACTCTCTTTGATCATCGCTTCAATATCCGCAAGCGGTACATCACGATTAAGTTTTAACGTTAGACCTTGTGAGTGACAGCGCATTGCGCCCACACGGACACAGGTTCCATCAATCGGGACCTGTTTCTCTAATTGAAGAAGTTTGTTACTCTCCGCCATCGCTTTCCACTCTTCACGGCTTTGTCCATTTTCAAGCTCTGAGTCAATCCATGGAATTAAACTTCCTGCAAGTGGTGCGCCAAAGCGTGCTTTTGGATATTGATCCGTCGAAAATGAATCAGTAATCATCTGATCAATTTCTAAAATGCTTTTTGCCGGGTTATAAAGATCTTTACTCACTAACCCATGAATCGCCCCCATTTGCTCCAAAAGCTCTTTCATATTTTGCGCACCAGCCCCTGATGCTGACTGATAAGTCATTGATGTCGCCCAATCCACCAACCCCTCTTTAAAGAGCGATCCTAAAGCCATCAACATTAAACTCACCGTACAGTTTCCACCGATAAAGTTCTTCACACCTTTATCGATACTTTTATCAATAATGTCACGATTAACAGGATCTAAGATAATCATCGCATCATCATTCATACGAAGCGATGATGCCGCATCAATCCAGTAGCCATTCCACCCGGTTGCACGAAGCTTTTCAAATACTGCCGAAGTATAATCCCCGCCCTGGCAACTGATAATAATATCTTGTGCATTTAATGCATCAATATCAAATGCATCCTTGAGTGTCGCTTCATAACTTCCCGTTACAACAGGCGCTTCACCACCGGCATTTGAGGTTGAGAAAAAGGTGGTGTGAATGCCTGCAAAATCATTTTCTGTAATCATTCGATCCATTAAGACTGAACCAACCATTCCACGCCAACCGATTAAACCCAACTTTTTCATGCTCTACCCTTTAAAATATCTTTAAAATATTTTTTCAATATATGATTTATCGTTTTTACTAATGTCTGTGATCAAACACAGAATTATCTTTTTTAAAATGTTACAACAATATTCTCATCACAACATCTTTATCGCAATTACTACTGATTTCTCAGAGTTCCTCACATATGAGAAGCCCTTTTTCTCAAGTAATCCTCTACAAAATCAAACAAGACTTCATGGATGGGTGATACAGAAAGTCTTGAATGTTTCACTAAACGGGGCAGACTTTAACTACTCGTTTACTCATTTGAAAAAACCTTAAGCCCTTTCAAATAACATTTATTGCCTGTTTGAGATCTGTAAAACAGGCAATATTGTTTTTAATAAAGTACTACTTTCTACTTTAAATTAAGCATTAAGTGCTGCTAATACCGCTTCACCCATTGCCTGACAACCAATAATACTCTCATCTTTAGTTGCAATATCTTTTGTGCGTAACCCCTGACTTAAGACGCTCTTCACAGCGTTTTCAATCTCATCTGCAATATCACTACGATCAAAGCTGTAACGGAACATCATCGCCACCGATAGAATCGTTGCTAAGGGATTTGCAATATCCTTACCCGCGATATCAGGCGCTGAACCATGAATAGGTTCAAAAAGACCTTTGTTATTCTCATCTAAAGATGCCGATGGCAACATTCCAATGGAACCTGTTAACATCGAGGCTTCATCAGATAAGATATCACCAAAAATATTCCCCGTTAGCATCACATCAAATTGTTTTGGCGCACGTACTAACTGCATTGCAGCATTATCAACTAATAGATGCGTTAACTCTACATCAGGATATTCCTTCGATACTTCCGTGACAACATCACGCCATAATTGAGTAGCTTCCAACACATTCATCTTGTCAATCGAGCAGAGACGTTTATCTCGTTTTTGCGCCGCTTGAAAGGCAACATGCGCAATACGACGAATTTCTGATTCAGAATAGATCATCGTATTAAAGCCAACACGCTCTCCGTCACGCTCTTCAATCCCTCGAGGTTGACCAAAATAGATATCACCGGTCAGTTCCCGAACGATCATAATATCTAAACCCGCAACGAGCTCATCTTTCAAACTTGACGCATGAGATAGCTCTTTAAATACCTGTGCAGGACGAAGATTTGCAAAGAGGTTAAGCTCCTTACGGATCGCCAATAATCCTTGTTCAGGACGAATATTTCTAGGAAGCGCATCATATTTAGGGCCTCCTACAGATCCTAATAAGATCGCATCAGCAGCTTTTGCTTTTTCGAGGGTTTCAGCAGGAAAAGGATGACCGGTTTCATCAACAGCGATCCCCCCAATTAGCGCGCGATCAATGGAGATGTTAAGCGCATGTTTTTTCGCTACAAAATCCAAAACTTTTTCCGCTTGTCCTACAATTTCAGGACCAATCCCGTCACCTGCTAAAATTAATACTTTCATTAAAAGAACTCTCCAGATCTCAAGTTCATGAGCAATACTTCATCCTCAAAGTACCCGACAATATTGCTCGGTTTTTCTCATCATGCTCGACAAAGCATGAACCCATTGATCAATATACGAGATCGCCCCGGAAAATCCTAGCGCCATTTGGTCAATTTGTTGTCAACTCTTATTTTTCTCAATTAAAATGCCCCAATCTGCGATCTCTTTCTTCCCCTTACACGCTCTTTTTCTTACGAAAAAAGAAGAGGAATACAACTAATAATAAGCAAGCATTTAAAAAATACCCAATAAAGATCGTATCGTACGTCCCCGTTAAATCATATAAAAGTCCTAGTAATGTCGGAATAAAGGCAGCAAAACAATATCCTCCAAAAAGCATCATTGCCGTCCAACTCGCGACGGCATTCCCATCATCAACCTCGTAAAATGGTAGTAACATTGTAATTGCAAATAATCCCGCACTAACAAGACAACCTAATATTGCCACCACGATGTAGAGAAGAATCAAATTATCATTTAGCATAAATAAGATTGCCGCCCCTATAATGACAATGAATACCGAACAGATACTTGTCGATTTAAGCCCCATTCTAATGACAATAATAGGAATGAAAAAGCCCCCAAGCATTCCATTAAATATCGATAAGTTTAATAAGAAATTTGCATGAAAAACTGAAACACCCTTCTCGATTAAAAAAGGCAGTAACCAAGTGACATTCGTATAGAAAAGTCCCGATTGTAAACCAAAGCAAGCGATCAACATCCAAGCTCTTGGCTGATTCCACGGCATCTTTGCCTTCGGCGCATTTAAAGAGACATTTCCCCCTGTTTTAAACAGATAAAACGCAGCCCAAATTCCTGAAACAGCTAAAACAGGTAATGCCCAGAACTCTAGAGTAATTGTCCAATCCCATTGCAAATATTGATTCAAAACAGAACTACTCAAGGACCCTAAAACACCACTGATACTAATCCCAAAAGTGTAAAAGATCATGCCGGTATTGCTACGTTTTTTAAAATGGTGTTTGACATAGCCTGATAGTAAAGGACCTGCAATCGCTATTCCTATCCCCATTAAAAAGGAAGAAAAAAATAGTAAAAAAACATTCTCAAAGTAGCTACGCGTCATAGTGGAGATCGCAATTAAGAAGAGACTCATCGTAATAACTCTCTCCATCCCAAAACGATTACTTAAGGGAGCTGCTGCAAGTGCGAAAATCCCCATACAGATAATAGGTATCGTCACTAATAAACTGACAACAGCACTTGATAAATCAAGCCCAGCTGCAATATCACTCATGACCGGGCCCAATGAGGTTAACGTCACCCGCAATGAGGCTGCAGCTAAAAACACCAACCAGAAACATGCCAGAGGCACCACATATTGGTTCTGTTTCTCAACTTGGTCCATATTATCTTCCTCTCTTTTTTTGCGATCTAGCATCCATTTTTCTCTGCTCTTTACCCATTCCAAAACAATTCCCAGAGAATTCAAGTCCTCAAATATGGTTATAAATTACCTTTCTCCTTAGAAATTTTATTTATAACTATGCTCACCCTCTTTTACTCATACCAGATGATCATTCATAAAGCTCTCAAATCTACTTTTACAAATGCTTAAAGATTCTCATAATAAAGCGCTTTCTCCTTACTCAAGAAAAAGCGCCTTTTAAATACACTACCACAGGCTATTTCTGATCTCTATTTAAATTCATTGAACATCAATAGAGGGTTTCTTAACTAACCTCGTCCTGTATGGCCAAAGCCACCTTCACCACGCTCAGTTGCTTCAAATTCTTCTACTTGATGAAAGCTTGCTTGCATCACAGGAACAATGACCATCTGTGCCATTCTCTCTCCTACCGTCAAAGTAAAATCATCTTTACTGCGATTCCAAAGAGAAACCATCAACTCCCCTTGATAATCCGCATCAATTAATCCGACCAAGTTTCCTAAAACAATGCCATGCTTGACCCCTAGACCTGAGCGAGGCAAGATCATTGCCGCATAACGTGGATCTTTCAAATATACCGCAATGCCCGTTTTTACAAATGCTGTTTCGCCTGCTTTAATGACTAAATCTTCTGTTAACATTGCCCGAAGATCCAGTCCCGCCGAACCTTCAGTCGCATAACTCGGTAGTGGAAACTCTTTTCCTAAACGCGCATCTAATACTTTAAAATCAACATTTAACATCACAATATAACCTTTGAATAATCGCCATACAGCGTTTTAAACCAATAAATAAGCTCATTGATTATTCCTTGCTATTTCTGAGCAAAAACCAATGAGCTTCTGTTTGCTATCTCTAATCCTCACCATTTTAAAAGTGGGTGGATTATTTTAATGAGAATTCTAAATTATCAACCTAAAACTCTCAATCTAAAATTTACAATCTTGAATTCTAAATCCTGCACGCGCACTTTTGAAATTTCAATTCAAAGGATTCCCCATAAACAAGTGCTTTTCAATGATTTAGCTTCAGACTTCCCTCACAATAATTATGAGTGTTTTACAGGACGACGGGCATTTAAGCGATCGTAGTAATATTTATCTAATACTGTGGTCGGCATTTCATATTGACGAACTGATTCATAACTTGCCGGAACAATCCCCAACACTTCAAAATCTTGGCGCTCAGTGACAGAGGGCACTTTTGAAGCTTTAATCTGATTACGGCTATAGGGGAAGCGTGGCATAAAACCCACAAAAAGGGCGATCAAGCTCGCAAGCCCATTTGGGAAACCTATAATCGTGCGATTTCTTGGCGTAATCTCTTTTGCCACCTTCTTCGCAATATCTTTTAATGTGTAACGCTCAGGTCCTGCTAATTCAAAGAGAGTTTGCTCTGCATCGGTTTCTAATAATTTAAGCGTTGCATTCACCACATCATTGACAAATACGGGCTGCACTTCTGCTTTAGACATAGGCAATAACAAGATTGGCATGGTACGAATCCAGCGTGCAATATGATAGGTAAAAGCATCTTCGTAACCGACAACTAATGAAGGAGCAACAATTGCCAGTTTCATTTGACGGTTCTGCGCTAAATCTAATAACTCCTTATCGCCTTCCCCTTTTGTTGAAAGGAAAGTACTTGGTGCTCCTGGCTTAGCCCCTAATGCACTAAAGTGAATCATCTTCTTCACACCTAGCTCATCAGCGATTTCAAAAATACGTTTTGGAAATGCCACATGTGCTTTAGTCGCGCGGCGACGTCTATTATCCCATGTGCCAATCATGTTAATTACAAACTCAGAACCTTGAAGGCGTTCACGAATTAAAGCTTCATCTTCTAGCTTACATTCATTCACATACTCCACGAAAGGAAGGCATGATGCGCTATTTTGCACATTACGATCACGTGAAAAAACCGTGACACGGTAACCATTGTGCGATAATGCAGCAGTTAAAAGGGAGCCGATAAAGCCGGTTCCGCCAAAGATACTCACTTTTTTCCTATTCATTTCTGCTCCTGAATATTTGAATTAACTTTAATCCTATGAGTATATCAAATAAAAATCAGGGTTAGGACCTAATTTCATCAATTCTATAGGCGCAAGATCATAGTTCAAGAAGTTAATGACAAATATCGCCTTTTAGAGCATCAATGATCGTCATTTTGAGATGAGGTGATCGCTATTATGGTTATCGCCTCACAGATTTTCTATTTCGCAACGCTTTCGCCCAAGTCTGTCTCACTTCAATGTTACTATCCACGCCTTAAGCCTCATAGATTCCGTTTATCAATAGCATTCAAAATATTTTTTTAAAGATTTCAACCAATGGTTTAACCCACAATATCAGCTCCGGCTCCGGCACTATCGCCTATGGGCTTAAAATCCGCAGAGAATCTTATAGCCTGTAGACTCCCTTCCCCCAATATCCCGCCTCCCTTACCTTAATATTCGAGCGATCTTTCAGCAGGAATACTAAAACCTGACAAATATTCGATAATTATTATTAAAAATCTGTATAAATATACC